>JANMNF010000235.1:0-11964 GCA_031373765.1 Chloroflexota bacterium | reverse complement strand
ACGGTCAACGCGCTCGAGGAACGCGCCGCCGAGTTGCTCGGCAAGGAGGCCGGCCTGTTCGTCTCGTCCGGGACGATGGGCAATCTCGTTGCCCAGATGGCCCACCTCGGGCGCGGCCAGGAAACCATCGCCGGGTATCAGAGCCACGTCGTCCTGGACGAGGCCGCCGGCCATGCGGTGGTCGTCGGGACGTCCGTCCGGGCACTCCACGAACGCGCTGACGGCACGATGGACCTGGACGAGATCCGGGAAGCGTTTCGCGATGCCTCGGACCCGCATCAGCCGATCACGGGGCTGATCGTCATCGAGAACACGCACGCGCACTCGATGGGACGGCCGCTGACCATCGAGTACGAGCAATCGGTTGCCGCGATCGCGCACGAGCACGGCATTCCACTGCATATCGATGGCGCGCGCTTCTGGAACGCGGCCGTCGCCCTGGGGGTCTCCGGGGTTGATCTCGCGGCCCCCGCCGACTCGGTCACGTTCTGCCTGTCGAAGGGCCTGTCCTGCCCGGTCGGGAGCGTCGTGGTCGGAACCAGAGACTTCATCTGGCGGGCGCGGCGGGCACGCAAGCTCCTCGGCGGCGGCATGCGTCAGGCAGGCATCCTTGCGGCCGCCGGTGTCGTCGCCCTGCGGGACGGTTCGGCCGGCACCATCGAACGTCTGGCCGAAGATCACCGGCAGGCTCGCCGGCTGGCCGAGGCGCTCGCTTCGATGCCCGGGGTCGTCTCCCCGGGTGATATTGCCCAGCCTACCGACGGTCCGCTGGATCCGGATCGCGTCGTCACGAACTTCGTCCTCTTCCGGGTCGAGCGGGATCGCCAGGCGTTCATCGACGCGTGCGCCGCGCGCGGCCTGCTGCTCGACTGGTTCCCGCACCGCCAGATCCGGGCGGCGACGCACCTCGGCATCGACACAGCCGAGATCGAGCGAGCGAGCGAGATCATCGGTGCCTCGCTTGCCGAGACGACGCCCGTCCAGCTGCGACCCGTCGCGGCAGGTCTCGCGCGTTGATGAAGCGCGACGCCTTCGCCGATATGGCCCTGCCCAGGCCGCCCGCAGCCCCAGACCTCGGCCCGGCCGATGCGCCGTTCCACGATCTGGTCGAGGCACGATTCCGGCGGGTGATCGAAGCCGATCCCGTGGCTGCCACCTACTACGGGATCCACCACTTCGATGACCAACTGACGGATGCCACCCGCGATCACGTGCTCGGAGAGCTCGAGGCCGATCGGCTGCATCTCGCCGCCATCGAGGGTCTCGATCCCGCGGCCATGAGCGCGTCCGTGCGGTTTGATCGGGAGCTGGAGATCCACAATCTCCGCCGGGAGATCTTCGATGTCGATGTCGTTCGCCGATGGGAGCGCCATTCCTCGGGGATCGACGCCGTCGGTGACGCGCTCTTCCCGCTCCTGACCCGCGACTTCGATACACCGCTCGTGCGGTTCGAGGCGATGGCGGCGCGCCTGGATGCCATCCCTGGTCACCTCGAGCAGCACCGAACCCGAGCGATCGGGCCACAGGTTCGACTTTGGCAGCAGCGCGAAATCGCATCGGGCCGCGACCTCCCATCCTTCCTCGAGGAGATCATCGAGGCGGCAGAAGCGCTCGACCTGCCGACGTCGTTGCAGGCCCGTATTCAGGCCGGCGCGCAACGTGCCGAGGCGGCGGTGGTCCATCATCTCGATTGGGTCGCCCGTTCGCTCCATCACGGTTCGGACGAGTGGCAATTGGGTCGGGAGCGGTACGACGAGCTGGTCGGCCTGCGGGCCTTCGATGGCCTCGATTCCGATGCCATCCTCGCGATCGGCTGGGAGCAGCTCGAGATCCAGCATGCCGCGCGGGCCGACGCTGCCAAGGCGATCGACGCGAACGCTGCGGAACTCGACGTGGTCGAGCACGTCAAGACGGATCACCCGGCGACGTTCGACGCGGCGCTCGATGAATACCGGCTCGCGATGCGCCGGGCTCGCCAGCACCTGATCGATCACGACCTGGTCACGGTGCCGTCCGACGAGCGAATCTTCGTGATCCCGACACCCGGCTATCTGCGCAACGTGATGCCGTTTGCGGCGTACTTCGCCCCCGCGCCATTCGATGCCGACCCCATCGGGACGTACGTCGTGACGCCGTCTGTGGATGGCGACCCGGCAGCCATCCGAGAGCATTACCGAGCAGGGATCAGCAACACGAGCATCCACGAGGCCTACCCCGGCCACCATCTCCAGCTGGTCATGGCCTCGCGGAACCCGTCCCTGACCCGGATGTTCACGGATGCCCCGGAGTTCGTCGAAGGCTGGGGCATGTACTCCGAGCAGATGATGCGCGAGGAGGGCTTCGACGATGGGCCGGCCTTCCGGCTCGCGTTGGCCACCGACGCGATCTGGCGCGCGTGCCGGATCATCCTGGACGTCCGCATGCATCGAGGCGAGCTGAGCGTTGATGAGGCCACGGACTTCCTCGTCGAGCACACGCGGTTCGAGCGCCCGAATGCGCTGGCCGAGGTCAATCGCTATACGTCGTGGCCGACCTACCAGTTCTCGTACCTGCTCGGCAAGATCCTGATCCTCGGACTGCGTGACGATGAACGGCGCCGTCTGGGCGATGCCTTCAGCCTGCGAGATTTCCACGACGCGCTGCTCGCCAATGGGTCCCTTCCGATCAGCTTCCATCGGCGGCTCCTCGCCGGTGAGGCCCGGCCGGGCGGGGTTGGTGGCGCCGCGGGCATGGAGCGCGCCGCCGCGCGTCGCTGATCGGACGCATGCAGGTCATCCCCGCCATCGATATCGAGAAGGCACGCTCCCGGGTCGTGTTCTGGCCCGGTGTCGCGAGCGGTGTCGGCGCCCCGACGGATCGGCCGGATCGCATTGCGGAGCACTTCGTGGCCCTCGGGGCGCCGGTCATCCATCTTGTCGACTTCGACGGGGCCCGAGCCGGAGCGCCCGTGAACCTCGAGACCGTCGGCGCGATTGCGGCACGCGTGGCGACGCCCCTCCAGCTCGCCGGGGGCGTCGATGCGCCCGACGGCATTCGACTCGCATTTGCGGCCGGCGCGACGAGGGTCCTCGTTGGCATGGCCGTCGCGGACAACGCCGAGACGCTCCGGGAATGCCTCGGCCTGGCGGGCGACTGGCTGGCGGTGGGCCTCGATGCGCGCCCCGAACGGCTGGCAGCATTCCCGTGGCGCCGATCGCGCATTCCCACGCTTCGAGAGCTCGCCGATGAGCTCGTCGGGCAGGGCGTCGCGCGCCTCGTCCTGGGCCATGGCGGCGGCGATCGAGAGCTCGAGGCGCTCGCGAATCTGCGTGCAACCGTCGACGTCGAACTGGTGGTCGCCGGGGGCGTCCGGGATCTGGAAGGCGTCCGTCGCCTGCGCGATGCCGGCATCGCGGGCATCATCCTCGGAGAAGCGCTCCTGTCCGGGGCCATCGATTACACCGCCGCCCTGGAGGCCGCTGCATGATCCAGTTCCCGTCACGCCGCACGCCGCTCGTCTTCGCCGTTGCGCTGGCAGCGGTCGTGCTGGCGGCCTGTTCCGGCACGCCGGCCAGCGGGACCACGGCCCCGAGCGCCGATCAGGGCGGGACCGATTGCCCCACCAGCCAGCCGACGGCCCTCGGGGCGGGCGAGACGCGTACCGTGGAGCTGACCACGTCGCTCGGGGCCATCACGCTCAAGATCGAAGGCGATCTGTCGCCGATCGCCGCCGGCAACTTCGTGGCCCTCGCGTCGTGCGGCTATTACGACGGGGTCGTCTTCCATCGGGTCGTGCCGGGTTTCGTGATCCAGGGCGGCGACCCCACCGGGACCGGGAGCGGTGGCCCGGGGTACACGATCCAGGACGAGACGGTAACGACCGCATACCACCGCGGCACGCTGGCGATGGCGCGGACCCGGGCGCCGAACTCGCAGGGTTCGCAGTTCTTCATCGTCCTTGACGATGGTGCCGCTCAGTCCCTCGGGAGCGCGAACACCTACGCGATCTTCGGCGAGGTCAGCGGCGGCATGGAGACCGTCGATGCCATCGCCGCGGCCGCCGACGCGGAACTTCCCAGCAATCCCATCGCCATGACCAAGGTGACCGTCACCAACCCCTGACTACAAGCCCACAAGGAGGGACGCTCGTGACCACCGCAACCATCGCCACGGATCTCGGAGACATCGAGGTCCAGCTGTACACCACCGATGTGCCCAAGGCGGCCGGCAACTTCGTCGAGCTCGCCAAGAAGGGTTTCTATGACGATGTCGTCTTCCATCGCGTCATCCCGGGCTTCGTGGCCCAGGCCGGTGACGGGGAACATGGCAAGAAGGCATCACTTGACACGAATCGGGTCGGGACCGGCGGCCCGGGCTACAAGTTCGAGGATGAGCCGTTCAAGGGCGACTACGTCCGCGGCGCGCTCGCGATGGCGAATGCCGGCCCGAACACCAACGGCAGCCAGTTCTTCATCTGCCACCAGGACCTGACCGGCAAGCTGCCCAAGAACTACACCCTGTTCGGGGTGGTCACCAAGGGCATGGACGTCGTCGACAAGATCGTCGGCGCGCCCCGCAACGGCAAGGACCTGCCCGATGAGCCGGTCGCCATGACATCGGTGACGATCCACGAGGACTGACCGAATCGCGGCCCTGCCGCACGCGAAAGACGCCCACGCGGCGCGCTTGCCGCACGCGAAACCGCCCTTTCCGGCCGAAGGTTAAGGAATTTACACCAACGGCGCGTCGAAAAGGGTTGGAATTGGACGCCCGTTCGGCTATGCTCCGGAGGTCTTGCGTTCGCGCAGGCCGCTGCCCCAGCGGCAAGGTCATGGGTAGGTTGGGTCAGGGTAGTCGGTGCAGCCGACGTGATAGATGCTCTTGACGCGTGGGAAGCATCCGCTTCGGCGGAAGTTACCGGGACAGCAACGGAGCGGTTCCCCTCGGGGAGCCGCTCCGCTCTATTTCCTGGCTGATTCCAGAGCGGCCGGCTGAGACCGGCGCGTACTGCGCCTCTCAGGACCCTGAGTTCGGGTCGATGTTCTGGTTGAGCCGGAAGACGTTGTCCGGGTCCCAGGTCCGCTTGATCGCGACAAGGCGCGCCATTTTCGCGTCGCCGTAAACGGACAGTCCCAGCGCGGGGTCCGTGTCGGTCATCATGTTCACGTAGCGCCCGACGGCCGCATCGGCATCAACGATGTCCATGGCGCGCCGCGTCCAGGCGATGTGCGCCTCATCCTCTGCGGCGTCGGTCCAGTAGCTCTCGCATTGCGTGTGGTAGCGGGCCGATCGCCCCGTGAACGCCGTTGCGTCCTCGTCGAGCGCGGCCATGGCGCCGCCCTGGGCGAGCAGCGACACCGAGTTCTCCTCGATCGCCTCGTCAAGGTGGCCGACGACCGCATCCAGGGTTGTGGACCGAATTCCGTTTGCGAACCCGCCCTTCGTGTAGACGCGCTTGCCCCAGGCGAAGGCCTCATCGTTTGAGCCCTGGATGTCGAGGTACGACTGCTCCTCGAGCGGCCCGCCCAGAATCGGGGGGGCCGCCTCGAGCAGCGGGCGGAGATCCCGTGCTGCCGCTGCCTCATCTCCTGCGTGGCCGACACCGATCATGACGACGGGTTTCCCGGCGATCGACTCGGGAAAGTCAGACTCGGGGATCGCCAGCCCGAGATTGAACGTCGCTCGCAGGTCGTCCGATGCCTCGGCGACCATCGCGTCAAACAGCGCCCAAGCCTCGTGGACGCGATCGATCGGATAGACCCACAACCCGCTTCGTGTCATAGGCCCGAACGGATGGAGGTCGAACTCGAACGCCGTGACGATTCCGTAGTTCGCACCGGCCCCCCGAATGCCCCAGAACAGCTCCTCGTTCTCGTCGCGGCCCGCGCGGACGCGACGCCCATCGGCCGTCACGAGCTCGACTGCGCGAAGTGAATCGATCGTGAGCCCGAACTTGCGCTGGAGCCGGCCAACCCCGCCGCCGAGCGTGAGTCCTGCGACACCGGTGTGACCCACGACACCGACGGGACACACGAGGCCATGCTCCTGACCGGCGAGATCGAGTTCGCTCAGGAACGCCCCGCCGTTCGTGCGAGCGATGCGCCGGACCGGGTCGACCGTCACGCCGCGCATGCTCCCCATATCGATGACGAGACCGTCGTCGCATGTCGAGTACCCGGCAACACTGTGCCCGCCGCTCCGGACGGCGATCGTCAGCCCTGATTCGCGACCGAAGCGGAGCGCAGTCACGACGTCGTCGACGGATGTCGGCCGAACGATCAGTGCCGGCCGACGATCGATCATGGCGTTCCACACGCGCCGCGCGCCGTCATAGCCCTCATCCGAGGGCCGGATCACATCGCCGGCGAAAGTGGTGGCGAGCCGATCGAGTGCGTCCCGGCTGAACATTCGTGGCGGGGTCGTCATTGGCTCTGAATTCCGATTCGTGGACACTGCAATCGCCGCTTCCGATGACTCGTCCGCTCGACGCCCAACTCGTGATCCCTCCAGCGGTGGCCGGTTGATGGCTGATGCTAGCCGAAGGGGTCCGTTGGCGATCACTCGATTCGGACGAGAATCGCGGGGCAAGGATCGGCTGAGCGTTCGTACAATCCCCTCGTGGACACGCTCACCGCGTTCGGGGCCGTCGCCGTCACGGCCATGCTCATGTTCTATGCGCTGGAGCCTCGTTCGCCACGGTTCGTCCTGGCCTTCGCGGTCGCCTGCCTCGCCTCCTCGGCCTACGGATTTCTACAGGGGGCGTGGCCATTCGGCGTCGTCGAGCTCATCTGGTCGGGAGTCGCGGCGCGGCGATGGTGGCTTCGGGTGAGCGCCGCGCGCTCCTGATCAAGTCTGCAACTCGCAGGGAGGCCTGACCGCATGGTGGCGGTATGATCGGTGTGCGCGCGCCCGTAGCTCAGTGGATAGAGCGTTGGGTTCCGGACCCAAAGGTCGCAGGTTCGAATCCTGTCGGGCGCGCCAATGTCATGAGTCGCGACATCGGCGACACATGTGATCATCGAGTCGCTCGAGGCCCCGGCCGTCGGCCGGGGCCTCGTTGCTTGTTGCGCCAGTGGCCCTTGTCGGGCTCGATGCGGGTGGGTAAGACGGGCCCGGCATGGAACTGCCGGCCGGTGGTCACCGGACCGGCTCTAGATCGTGGTGCCGGATGCGACTACGGCTTCGCGTCCTGGATGATCAGCGACAACGCCCAGACCGTCGTCGCGCCGCTGACGGTTCCCCGGAATCTGATCTGGACGCTGTAGAGCGGGTCGCTGCCCGCCGCCGGCGTCCCGTGGAGACGGCGGTTGGCTTCGAGGGTGAGCCCCGGGGGCAGCTGAAAGGCGATCAGCTCTGCCGTGATCTGGTCGCGCGGATCCGTCGAACCCGCAAGGAATGTGAAGTCGTACGGCTCCCCCTCGTAGCCGATATCCGGTCCTGGAAGCCCCAGGGTGATAGCCGGGCAGATGTTGCTGAAGGGGTCGAGGAAGAAGCCGCAGGTGTCCGTGCCCATCGTCTGATAACCGGTGAGCGGCGCCTGGTCCGGCAGCGGGTCGTCGGGGTCGGCGTCGATGATGGTCACCGCGACGAAGGACGCGACCTCGCAGGGCTTGTTGGGCTCCGGGACGCAGGTGGGCACGTTCCCGCCCACGACGAGCGGCTCCCGCAGCACCGCCGACACCTTGTCACCGGTCGTGAGGGTGCTCCCGGTCGGGGTCAGGATGGTCACGTTCCCGATGCCATCGAGCTGGACGATCGTGGTGCTGGCGGTCGTCGCGCCCACGGTCGCCTTTATCGACGTGTCAGCCGGGACGTGCGTCCCGCCGACGTCGAGCGTCACTTTCCCATCGATCCTGTCGAAATACACGGTGCCGACGGGCGGCGCCGGCTTCGTCCACAGGTTCACGGTGATCTGCCCGTTCGACCTGTTCCCGAACCCATCGGCCAGGACGAACGTGATCGTCCGGGGTCCGGTGACCACGCAGGGCGCCGTCGTGTCGCAGGTCGCCATGCCGGCGGGCCCGGTGGCCGACATCAGGTCCCACTGGACGAACTTCAACGTACCTTTGTCATCGGCGGTGACCTGCCCGAGCGGGACGAGCCCGCCGCCCTGGTCGATGAGCGGCGCGCCGAGGCCGCTGATGGTGACCCCCGGGTCGTTCGGCGGGATGTACACGGCCGCCTGCAGCCAGGTGACGACGTTGCCCGTCATGTACGGATCGGCGACATCGAGCGTGCCCGTGAACGCGCGCGGGCCACGGACGTCGTAGGTGCAGGTGATGGTGAGCGTCGGATCATGGGGGTCAGTGAGCGTCAGGGTCTGCTCCCCGGCGGTCCGCAGCACGGCCTCGATCTCCGGCCCGACCGATAGCCGCGAGGCGCTGATCCTCGCGATCGAGCCGATGTTCGGGAACACGGCCCGCGGATCGCTGGTGATGATCGGGACGTCGACGTGGTAGCCCAGCGGCAGTCGGTCACGGAGCACGTTCGAGGGCTCCCTGTTCGTCGCGTCGTTGCCGTACGCATCGAGCGCCGTCACGGCGATGCCGAGGCCGTCATTCACACCGACCGGGCTGTTCGGCTCCGTGTAGCTGCTGCTCGCGGAGAGCGGGGTATGGCAGGAGTCGTAGCTGACGGCCGGTCCCGGGAGGACCTGGAAGGTCAGCCCGCTGGCGAGCCGCCGGTCGACATGGTCGAGCGCCGCGAGCGTGGTGTTGTCGTCGTAGATGCGCTTCCTGAAAAAGGTCACGTCGTTGAGCGTCACGCTACCGGCGTCGGCGGCGCCGAACGTCACGCGGCCGATGCCGGGCCCGCCGGGAAGCGTGGTCCGCTGATCGCTGGACTCGAGGTCCACCGTTCCGCGGTAGTCGGGCGAGGTGTTGCCGTACGCGTCGACCGCCCGGATCGTGACGCTGAAGGGCTGGCCTGCCGTCGCGACCTGCTTCCCTTCGAACAGCGGGCCCGGGATGGCCGCAGACAGGACTAGGTCGTCCACGGGACCGCTCGTGATCGCCGCTATGTCCTCGCCGAATCGCGCCGGATCGGCAAGGTCGGACGCGGTCACGCTCTGCTCGGCGCCGGCCGTCTTGAGCACGAGAACGAACGTGTGCGACCCGGCGTCGCCCGCCGTGAACCCATGGTTCGCCGGAAGGTCGGCCTGCGAGTCGATCGAGGAGAACTCCACGGCCCCGCGATGGCCGGTGGCCACGTTGCCGTAGGGGTCGAACGCGGTCACGGTCACCGATTGCGCGGTGCCGGCGACGGCATCCACGAGGCCGGTCAGGGACAGCCGCGCCATGCCGATCGGCGCGATCGTCACGGAGTGGCTCGCGGTCAGGGCCGCATTTGCGACGTCACGAATGGTCAGGGTCTGGGCGCCGGCCGTTCTCAGGGTCACGGGAAACACCCGCGTGCCTTTGTCGGCGGGCGTGAACCGGTAGCTCGTCGGCAAGCCGGCCTGGGTGTCGGACGAGCTGAAGATCACGGTGCCGCGGTAGCCCAGGTTCGGCTTCCCGGATAGCAGGGCGGTCACGCGCACGCTCTGGACCGTGCCCGCCGGCCCGTCGGCGAGCCCGATGATCGCGAGGGAGACGGGCGGGCCCGCCGGCTGCTTTGCAAGGACGCCTGGAGCTGCCAACGCGAGCAGCACCAGGACGCCGATCGTGGCCGCGATCACCCCGAGGCTCAACGGCCGGTGGCGTCGGTTCGGCGCAGTCTCGGCGTCCGGCCCCTCGCCCCCGCGCGGCGACATGGTCCGTCTTCGATGCATGATCGTTCTCCTCTGCGACCCAGGACGTCATCGGGCCCGATCCGACCCCGGAGAGGGAGTATGCCCGGTTCTCCCGGGGTCGTGCCCCGGCTGACGGACTCCATGTGCGATCTCGGCAGGGTCCCGGACGGATCCGCCCGCCGTAACGCACGCTGCGAGCACGTCCACCTGGCGCGGAATCGCTGGCCGGGCGAGGGAGCCGCGCACGTACCCGTCTCTCATGCCAGTCGCCTGCCTGCCACGGCGATCCACTCATCGCGGCCCTCGATCGGCATGTCGTAGGTTGTAATCGCGCGTCCAACACCTGTCGGGCGCGCCACGAACGCCTGTTCTATTTCCGTCGTATCACAAGCTCGGCGATCACTGGCGCTACATGCCGAGTGCTGCGGCTCCCGTCGGAATGGGGCGGACCGACAAATTCGCGCCCTGGTCACTCCGTTGCACGATCTGCAAGGAGGCGCGCCGCGAGCCCTTCGGCGGTCTCGAGGGCGCCCTCGACCCAGGCACCGTTGCGTGAGAAGACCTCGCCGCAGAGGTGGATTGGCAGCGTTGGGTTGGGTTGCGCGGCGAGGTCCATCATCTCGTCCGAGCTGTAGCCCGAGCGCCAGAAGTGCCAGGCGACCTCGCGCGGGTCGGCTCCCCAGTGCTGGAAAGCCGAGCCGGCTCGTGAGGGGACTGCCGCGCCGGGATGGGCGGTCGCCAGCCACCCTCGCAGCGCCTCCAGGAGGCCTGGTGAGGCCGGCTCTCCCCGACTCCGGCCATCCGCAAGGGCGACGATCGGCTCGTTGTGCCTGTAATCGGTGAAGGCGGCAAGCATGGCGGCCGGTCGATCCGGAGCCTCGTCGAAGTAGAAGATCTTCCGGTTCGGCAGGTCGGTGGTCGTCCGGAGGCCGGTCGGGCCATTCGGGCCGTCGCGCCACCAGGGTCGGTCGTACCAGCAGTAGAGCTTCGTGCCCGGGAAGCCCTCGATCGATCGGTACAGCCGCCTCCACGTCGGTTCGTTGATGACCGGTGAAGCGTCGGCGAGCGCCTCCAGAGCCGGGATCGGCAGCGTCAGAACGAGGCGCTTCGCGCGCACGCTCGAAGCGTTAGTAGAGCCGATGAGGATGCTCCCCTGCTCCACCTCGACCCGTCGGACGTCGTGGGCGAGCCGAATGGTGCCGCCGAGCGCCTCGAACCGCCTCGCGAGCTCGCGCGGGATTCTGTCCATGCCGTCCACGGGCACGCGCGCCTTGCCCGACGGATAACCGGTGCCCATGACGTATTGGATCGCGTCGCCGGCATTGTGCGGCCGGATGCCGGAGTCGTAGCCAAAGGCGTCGGTAGCGAAGCGATGGCCTTCCGGACTCAGGATCGTCGCGACGGCCTCGGCGATCGACCAATCTGTGAGTGCCCGACCACCAAACGTCGCTGTCGCCCTGTGTCGACGCCAGCCGGCCTCGTCGAGCTCACGGGCCTGCGGCACGATCTTGAGGAAGGCACCGGTCATGAGATCGACAGCCGACCGTCCCGCCTCTCCGGCCGGCAGGTCGTAGCCTCGGCCGCCCTCGGGATCGTCCGTGCTGCGGCCGATGACGCCGCGGAGGAAGGTCCGCTCGGGCTCTTCGGCGGGATCGAACGCCCGCGCCTCGATCCCCAGCTCGTCGACGACCGACTGGACCAGCCGATGCCCGGACATGTAGCGCATGCCGCCGAGCTCAATTGGATGGGCCAGGCCGTCCACCTTCACGGACCAGAGCCGGCCGCCGATCCTGTTCGACCGCTCGAAGATCGCGATCCGCCAGTCAGGTCGCGCCTGGATGAGCCGGTACGCGAGGTATGTCCCGGCCGCGCCCGCCCCGACGATCACGACGTCAAGCTCTGCGCCGTCCGGGGTCGTGGGTGGAGGCGTCATGTCGGGAGTATGAGCCGGGCGATGCCTGCCGAAGCAGCGCCGGACGCGAGCAGGTTCGGATCCGGACGACCAAGCCCTGGAGATCCGGCATCTGCCGAGCAGATCAGGCAGGGTCGTCGCCGAGGCGTACTTCGAAGGCGATGTCCAGGTCCGTTCGACAGGTCTAACAGGTGGTATTGGCGACACAGAGGATCCAGCGGGCCCACACTGGCGAGACGAGGGTCGGTTCGTGACCGCTCGCATGCTCGCGAGGTGCTCGCCGACACGACCGGCGCGCGGACACACGGGATGATCTGCGGGTCGTAGCGGGCTGGATGATGCG
>JANMNF010000005.1:0-5600 GCA_031373765.1 Chloroflexota bacterium | reverse complement strand
GCCGCCGAGCATGGCCTCTTCGACCGCGGTGGCCCGGTAAGGATGGTCCCCCACTCCCGTCACGCCGACCGCGCAGAAGCTCCATCGATCGCCTGAGCGCGCCCCGATGACGGCCGCCACGCCGGCAATCGAATACCCACTCGCCGGCTGTTCGATGGCTCGATAGGCGGAGCCGACGTCGTCCCGGCCGCCCGGCAGGCGGATCTCCGTGATGATCTCGTCCTCGCGCAACACGCTCTCGAACGCACCCTCGAAGAACGATGTGATCGGGATCGCGCGCTCCGCGCTTGCGGACCGGGCCATGACCTCGGCATCGAGTGCGAGGAGGATCGCCGGCATGTCCGACGCGGGATCGGCGTGCGCAATCGACCCGCCGATCGTGCCGCGGTTGCGAACCTGTGTGTCGCCGATGTTCGGCAATGCGTCGGCGAGGAGTCCGTAGTGCCTGAGGATCGGGTCGGCGATCATGGCCTCGTAGGTGGTCAGCGCCCCGATGGCGACCCGTCCGTCGTCCAGGCGTCGGACACCCTGCAGTTCCGACAGTCGCCCGATGTCGAGGAGGACCTCCGGACGGGCGAGACGGAGTTTCATGAGCGGCAGGATGCTCTGGCCACCGGCGATGACCTTGACGCCTTCGCCCGCCGAAAGGCGAGCGAGTGCGTCGTCAAGCGAACTGGCCCGGACGTAGTCGAAAGCGGCGGGGATCATGCCTGGGCTCCCTTCGAGGACTGCATGGCCTTCCACACCGTCTGCGGCGTGAGGGGCATGTCCAGATGCTTGATTCCGAACGGCTTGAGCGCATCGTTCACGGCGTTCGCGACGGCGGCCGTGCTGGCGATCGCGCCGGCCTCGCCGACGCCCTTGACCCCGATCGGGTTGACCGGTGACGGGGTCACGGTCTCGTCGAGCTCGAGATTCGGAAACCACGCGGCACGCGGCATGGCGTAGTCGAGCATCGAACCCGATAGGAGCTGGCCGTCATCGCCATACACGGCCCCTTCCCAGAGGGCCTGGCCCACGCCCTGCGCGATGCCGCCGTGGAGCTGGCCATCGACGATCATCGGGTTGATCTTGTTGCCGACGTCATCGACCGCCACGTACTTCACGAGATCCACGTGTCCGGTCGCCTCGTCGATCTCGACGATCGCGATATGGGTCCCGAATGGCCAGGTGCAGTTCGGCGTGTCGTAGTAGGCGGTCTCATCGAGATACGGTTCCATGCCCTCCGGGGCATCGAACGCGAGGTCGAGGGCGAACGCGATCTCCTGGAACGTCTTCTTCTTGTCCGGCGAGCCCTTGACCCGGTATTCCGCGCCGTCGACCTCGATGTCCTCGACCGAGGCTTCGAGCATGTGCGCGGCGTAGCGACGGGCCTTCTCGCGGATCTTGCCGGCGGCCTTGATCGCTGCCGTGCTCCCGACCGATGACGTCCGGCTCCCGTAGCTGCCGTAGCCCATCGGTGTGCCCTGGGTATCCGAGTGCTGGACGACGATGTCTTCCATCGGGATTCCCAGCTCATGGCCGATGACCTGGGCATAGGTCGTTTCGTGACCCTGGCCCTGGGGCTGGGTACCGACCGTGATCACCACTTTGCCGGTCAGGTGGACCTTGATATTGGCGGACTCCCACATCGCGGCGCCCCAGCCCTCGCCGACCGCGCCGATCCACTTCGATGGCGCGACGCCACAGACCTCGAGGTAGGTGGACAGGCCGATGCCCAGATACTTGCCGCGGGTACGGGCCTCAGCCTTGGCCTTGGCCATGCCGGCGTAACCCGCCATCGCAAGGGCTTTGTCCATCGCAGGCTCGTAGTTGCCCGAATCGATGTAGATCTTGGCTCCGCCGCTGGCGGTTCCCAGCCCGGACGGATTCTCGTACGGAAACTTGTCCGGGGCGATGAAGTTCTTGCGTCGCAGCTCCGCCGGATCCATCCCGATCTCGTTGGCGAAGAGATCCATCGCCCGCTCGATCACGTAGGTCGCCTCGGGGCGACCGGCGCCCCGATAGGCGTCGACGAACACGGTGTTCGTGTAGACGCCGATCACTTCGGCAAAGACGTTCGGGATCTTGTAGCAGCCCGACAGGACGCGGGCGTACAGCGTCGTCGGGATGCCTGGTCCGATCGTCGACAGGCGGCCGCCGAGGTTGGCGTAGGTCTTCACCCGGACGGCGCTGACCTCACCCTTCGTCGATCCCGCGATCTCAAGATAGGTGATGTGATCGCGGCCGTGGATCGTGGACTGGTAGTTCTCTCGGCGGCTCTCGATCCACTTGACCGCCCGACCCCCAAGCCGCTTCGAGGCGTGGAGCACGACCACGTAGTCGGCATAGCAGAAGATCTTTGTCCCGAAGGCGCCTCCGACGTCGGGGCTGATGCAGCGCAGCTTGTGCTCCGGAATGCCCATCACGAAGATCGCCAGGAGGATTCGCTGGATGTGCGGCGTCTGGCTGGACATCCAGATCGTGTACTCGTCGGTTCCGGGGTTGTAGAGCCCGATGTCGCCGCGCGTCTCCATTGGATTCGGAATGAGGCGCTGGTTGACGATCCGTTGACGCACGACCACTTCAGCAGCGTCGACCGCCGCGTCCGTGCCGGCCTTGTCGCCCACGGTCCAGTCGAACACGATGTTGTTCGGAGCGTTCTCATGGAGCTGCGGGGCCCCCGGTTGGGTCGCCTTCTCGGCGTCCACGACCGTTGGTAGTGGTTCGTAATCGACCACGATCGCCTCGAGGGCATCGAATGCCTGCTCGGGGGTCTCCGCAATGACCGCGGCAACGCCTTCGCCGGTCCACTTCACGCTGTCCGTGGCGAGGGCCCGTGGCATGTTGACGTTGTTCTGGAGCCCGGCCGAGCCGCCCGCGGGCCAGGCCAGGGGGAGCGGGTTGTACGGGATGTCCGCGCCGACCATGACGTCGACGACCCCGGGCATCGCCTTCGCAGCGCTCGTGTCGATCGAGCGGATGTTGGCGTGGGCGTAGGGACTCCGGAGGATGGCGCAGTAGGCCATCGATTGGAGCTTGATGTCGTCGACGTACCGACCGCCGCCGGTGATGAGGCGGCGGTCCTCGACCCGCTTGACGCTCTTGCCGAGCATATCGGTGGTCATCTCTCGCCCCCTCAGCCTGCCGCGCCGGCAGTCGAGCCGGCACGCATCGCGGCTGCCGCCGCGCGAATGGCGATGACGATGTTCTGGTAGCCCGTGCACCGACAGAAGTTGCCGGCGATGGCGTGGCGGATCTCGTCGTCGGTTGGGTCCGCGTTCTTCGCCAGGAGGTCGGCCGCCGTCATGATCATGCCCGGCGTGCAGAACCCGCATTGGAGGCCGTGGTGCTCCCAGAAGGCGGTCTGGAGCGGATGGAGCGTCTCGCCGGATGCCATCCCCTCGATCGTGGTGACGTCGGCGCCATCGGCCTGGACGGCCAGCATCGTGCACGACTTCACGGCCTTGCCATCGACATGAACCGTGCACGCGCCGCACTGCGACGTATCGCAGCCGATGTGGGTCCCCGTGAGGTCGAAGTCCTCACGAATCAACTGGACGAGGAGGCGTCGCGGCTCGACATCCGCCTCCCGTGGCGTGCCATTGACGGTGACCGAGAGATGCGCAGCCACGGGCGGGACCTCCAAGGTGTGGTCGGGAGGACGTGATGATGCGCCCGGCGGGACCGCGGAATCAAGTGGTATCGCGCGGGCTGGCCCGTGACGTGCGTACGACCGGCGAGGCTGGCGCAGCATGGGCTCATCGCGCGCTCAGCGCGGGCTCATCGCGTGCTCAGCGCGGGCTCAGCGCGGGCTCAGCACCGACTCAGCCGGTCGCGGCGACCTCGTCGAATGCGGCACCGAAGCCGTCCACGATCGCGTCCACCTGGGCCTGCGTGATCACGAAGGCCGGCGAAAACTGGAGGGCATGGCCGCGCAGGACGCGAGTCGCAATGCCGTGTCGATAGGCTGCGGCAACAAGGCGATCCGGGATCCCCGGGTCAGCGGCCAGCGCGTCCGGCTCGACCGCAACCGCGGCCGTCATCCCGACCGTCCGAATCGCACCGACGAGCGGCCGCCCGGCCAGACGGCCGAAGGACGCTGCGACCTGCGGCTCCATCGCCTTCACCCGGGCCACGAGGCCCTCGGACTCGAGGATATCGAGGTTGGCGAGCGCGGCGGCCGCGGCCCCGGCGTGGCCCGAGTACGTGTAGCCGTGCCGGAGAACCGCCCCCGGGACCGGATCGTCCCAGAACGGGCGGCGTACCCGCTCCCCGACGAGCACGCCACCAAGCGGCACGTAGCCGGACGAGACGCCCTTGGCGAAGGTGATCATGTCCGGCTCGATCCTGTAGCGGGTGGTTGCCCACAGTTCGCCGGTTCGGCCGAAACCGGTGATGACCTCGTCGGCAATGAGCAGGACGTCATACCGATGACACAGCTCCGAGACCGCCGTCCAGTAGCCGTCGACCGGCGGAATGACACCACCCGCTCCGATCACCGGCTCGCCGATGAACGCGGCGATCTCGCCGCCTCTCGCTTTGAGCAGAGCCTCGAGCCCCTCGAGATCCATGGCGCCGACCATCGCCACTTCATCGATGAACGGGCCGCCGTAGCCGGCCTTCATGCCGGGAATGCCGACGAGCGAGGTGCCCCAGGCGTGCATCCCGTGATAGGCATGCTCGCGCGAAACGATGATCCGCTTCTCGGGCCGGCCGAGCACGTCCCAGTACCGTCGAGCCAGCTTCGCGGCGGTGTCGATGGCATCCGAACCGCCCGATCCGAGGAACACGACGGTATCGGGACCGAGCGGGCTGAGGGCAGCCAGCCGATCCGCGAGTTCGAGGGTCCGGCCCGTCGTGTAGGACCCGAACGACGAGTACGACGCGAGCTTCACGAGTTGGTCGGCCACCGCCGTGGCGATTTCGCGACGGCCATAGCCCACGTTGCAGTACCAGAGTGCCGCGGTTGCATCGAGCAACTGGCGGCCATCCCGGTCCGTGAGCACGATCCCGTCGGCGGACTCGAACACGATCTCCGTGTCGGCAACGACATGCATGTCGGCGAATCCGTGCCAGAAATGAGTGCTCACGTGGTTCCCTCGCATGCGGTGGCGTTCTGGCTCAGGGTAGCGACCTCCGGGGACGTCGACCGGATCGCGGGACATACCGCCCCATTGCCGCGCTCTTGATGTCGATGGCCCTTGGGTCGAGGTGAGGTGCCACATCCGCAAGCGGCAGCTGGGCAAGGCGGGCAGCCTCGCCGAGCGCCCGCATCTTCCGCTCCGTAATCTCCCACGAGAGCTCACCGAATCCGCCGGCAGTTCCGAGCCCGACTCGGGTTGCTCCCCTGCCTTCAGATGCCGAGGCATAGGCGGCGGCCCAGAGCATGAGGTCCGCAGCGTCATCGCTGGCCTCGCTCGTCGAGACGACGCCGCAGATGATCCCTCGGTCCCCGGGCGTGCTCGTGACCAGGCGCCAGTTATCCGGCCCATCGATGAGGTTGACGGCGAGACTGGCGTACGGCGCCGCCAGGATCGTTTCGATGCCCGCCGTGTCGGCGTTGCCGCCGGTGATCGCCAACGACAGATGGACGCCGCTGACCCCGTCGAGCATCGCCA
>JANMNF010000346.1:0-10082 GCA_031373765.1 Chloroflexota bacterium | reverse complement strand
CGTGAGGTCTTCGAAAAGCACACCCTCCACATCCACGTCCCGGCAGGTGCGATCCCCAAGGACGGCCCGTCGGCCGGCGTCACCATGGCCACGGCCATCGTCTCCGCGCTGACCGGGATCCCCGTCCGCAAGGACGTGGCCATGACCGGCGAGATCACCCTGCGAGGGCGTGTCCTGCCGATCGGTGGGCTCAAGAGCAAGATCCTTGCCGCTCACCTCTCCGGTGCCAAGACCGTGATTCTGCCCAGGAAGAACGAGAAGGACCTCCGCGACATCCCCGAGGAGATCCGGAAGTCGATCAAGCTCGTGCTTGCAGACTCGATGGACCAGGTCCTCGAGGCGGCGCTTCGACGTCGCCCGAAGGCCCTGGCCGCTCCGGCCAGCTCAACACCGGGTTCCGGCGGCCAGCGCGGTTCCGGATCCATTCCGCGGCCCGCATTCCCGCCGGATCAGCCGACCGTCGTCGTCTGAGGAGACAGGAACCAGTGATCGCCACCGTGGGAGTGGCCGGCTGATGGACGTCCGGGATTACTACCAGACCCTTGGCGTCCCAAAGAGTGCGACGGCGGCCGAGATCAAGAAGGCCTTCCGGAAGCTCGCCCGCGAGAACCATCCGGACAAGAAGCCGGGCGACGGGGCGGCCGAGCAGCGGTTCAAGGATGTCAACGAAGCTAACGAGGTCCTTTCGGACCCGGACAAGCGGACAAAGTACGACCGGTTCGGCAAGGACTGGGAGGCGTACGAGCGCGCCGCGAAGGCGAATCCCGGCGGCGGTCGATCGACGAGCACTGCTGGAGACCCGTTCGGGCCGGGCGGTCCGTTTGCGGGCTACACCGGCTTTGGGGGCGCGGGCGGTTCTGGTGGCGGGAATGTCCGCTACGAATTCCGAACGGGCGGCGCGGGGTCCGGGGGCTTCAGCGATTTCTTCGAGACCCTCTTCGGCAACGGGGCCGGCGCGGCAGATCTGCGCGGTGCGCCACGCGGACGCCCTGCCAGCAGTGCCGTGTTCGCCCCGGTCGAGGCGATCGCGGAAATCACCCTCGAGGAGGCCTTCCACGGCGCATCGCGGATCGTGGAGGTCGCCGGCCGTCGGCTCGAGGTCACGATTCCGCGTGGCGTGGACAACGGCAGCCGGGTCCGGCTGACCGGCAAGGGTCCAGATGGACGAGACCTGGTGGTCATCACGAAGTTGCAGCCGCATTCCGTCTTCACGCGCCGTGGAACCGACCTGGACCGGGAGGTTCCGGTGACGCTCCGCGAGGCCATTCTCGGCGCCGAGGTGCCGGTCCGCACGCTCAAGGGCCGCGTCCTGCTGAAACTCCCGGCCGGCACCCAGACCGGGCGGTCGTTCCGCCTCACCGGCCAGGGCATGCCCAAGTTGAAGGGCGGTGGCTCCGGAGACCTGTACGTCAGGGTGCGGGTTGTCCTGCCCGGCAAGTTGACGGACGAGGCGCGGGACGCCGCAGCCACATTCCTCGAACTCGCCGACCAGCCGGACCCCCGAACGTGATCCGGGCCATCGCAACCAACCAGACAGCAGGAACCTGAGAACCGAGAACCGACATGCAGCTCGACCGATTCACCCAGAAGGCCCAGGAGGCCGTCCTTGCCGCTCAACAACTCGCCGAGCGGCTATCCAGCCCGGTGCTCGACGCCGAGCATTTGCTCAGCGCACTCGTCGAACCTGACGACGGGGTCCCGGCCGAAACGCTTCGTCGGCTGGGCGTTGATCTGGGCGCCTTCCGCGGCGAACTCGCCGCGTTGCTCGCCCGGCGGGCCAAGGTCCAGGGTGGATCGCTGGCGATGGACCCGCGAGCCAAGCGGGTCGTCGACCGTGCGCAGGAAGAGGCTCGTCGGCTGGGCGATGAGTACACCTCGACCGAGCACCTCCTCCTGGGGGTCGCCGAGGTCGGCGGCGAAAGCCAGAAGCTGCTCGACCAGCACGGGGCCAACCGGGAGGCCATCCTCGGCGCCCTGGCCTCGGTTCGAGGCGGCCAGCGCGTCACGTCACCGAATCCCGAAGGCACGTACCAGGCGCTCGAGAAGTACGGTCGGGACCTGACCGCCGAAGCACGCGCGGGAAAGCTCGACCCGGTCATCGGGCGGGATGAGGAGATCCGGCGCGTCATGCAGGTCCTCAGCCGCCGGACCAAGAACAATCCGGTGCTGATCGGCGAGCCCGGGGTCGGGAAGACGGCCATCGCCGAGGGACTCGCCCAGCGAATCGTGCGCGGCGACGTGCCCGAGACCCTCAAGGACAAGCGCGTGGTCTCGCTGGATCTGGGCGCCCTGATTGCCGGCGCGAAGTTCCGCGGCGAGTTCGAGGAGCGCCTGAAGGCCGTCCTGAAGGAGATCAAGGACGCCGAGGGTCGAGTCGTCCTGTTCATCGACGAGCTCCATACCGTCGTCGGAGCCGGGGCCGCCGAGGGAGCGATGGACGCGTCAAACCTGCTCAAGCCGATGCTCGCCCGAGGGGAGCTCCACACGATCGGCGCGACGACCCTCGACGAATACCGCAAGCACATCGAGAAGGACGCCGCCCTCGAGCGGCGTTTCCAGCCCGTCATGGTGGACCAGCCCACCGTCGAGGAGACGATCTCGATCCTGCGCGGCCTGCGCGAGCGCTACGAGGTCCACCATGGGGTTCGGATCACGGACTCGGCCCTCGTGGCGGCCGCAACCCTCTCCAACCGCTACATCACCGAACGGTTCCTGCCGGACAAGGCGATCGATCTCGTCGACGAGTCGGCCTCGCGCCTGCGGATGGAGATCGATTCGATGCCGATTGAGCTCGATGAGCTCGAGCGGCGCCGGATCCAGCTCGAAATCGAGCGCGAGGCGCTCCGGAAGGAGACCGACGACGCGTCGAAGTCGCGGCTGGCTGCCCTCGAGGTCGAGCTCGGCGAGATCGCCGAGGAAGCCGGCGGGATGAAGCAGCGCTGGGAGGCCGAGAAGTCGGCGATCGCCGCGATCCGGGCGACGAAGTCCGAGCTGGAGCAGCTCCAGGTCCGGATCGAGCAGGCCGAGCGCGAGGCCGACTACGAGCGCGCCGCGCAGCTGAAGTACGGAACCCAGCGAGAACTGGCTGAGCGCCTCACCGGCCAGGAGGCCGCCATCGCCGCCCTCCAGGGACCCGGCGCCCTGCTCAAGGAAGAGGTGACCGCCGACGACATCGCGGAGATCGTCGGCGCCTGGACCGGCATTCCGGTCTCGAAGCTGATGGAAGGCGAGACCGCCAAGCTCATCCACATGGAGGAGCGCCTTCACGATCAGGTCGTCGGCCAGGACGAGGCCATCGGCGCCGTCTCGGACGCGGTTCGGCGGGCTCGCGCCGGCCTGAAGGACCCGCGCCGGCCTATTGGATCGTTCCTGTTCCTCGGCCCGACGGGCGTCGGCAAAACCGAGCTGGCCCGCGCCCTCGCGTCCTTCCTGTTCGACGATGAAGCGGCCATGGTCCGCATCGACATGAGTGAGTACATGGAGAAGTTCACGGTCTCGCGCCTCGTCGGCGCGCCGCCGGGCTATGTCGGCTACGAGGAAGGCGGCCAGCTGACCGAGGCCGTTCGTCGCCGGCCGTACCAGGTGCTGCTGCTCGATGAGATCGAGAAAGCGCATCCGGACGTGTTCAACATCCTGCTCCAGGTCCTCGACGAGGGCCGCCTCACCGACGGCCAGGGTCGCACGGTCGACTTCCGGAACACCGTGGTGATCATGACCAGCAACATCGGCAGCCAGGTCATCACCTCGTACGCCGGGCGGGCCGAGGATCCTGAAGCCTACGAGGCGATGAAGCGCGAGGTCACCGATTCGCTCCGGGATCACTTCCGGCCCGAGTTCCTCAACCGGGTGGACGAGGTCATCGTTTTCCACGCCCTCACCGATGCGAATCTCAGCGCGATCGTGGACCTGCTCCTGGCCGATCTGCAGCGACGCGTTGCGGGCCAGGATCTGACCGTCGAGCTCACTCCAGCGGCTCGAGCACTGATCGCCCGCGAAGGCCATGACCCCGTCTACGGGGCGCGGCCCCTCAAGCGGACGATCCAGCGGCTCGTCGAGAATCCGTTTGCGCGGGCCCTGATCGACGGACGGTTCCGTCCCGGCGATCGCGTCCTGGCCGATGCGGATCCGGTCGGCTCCACGCTCATCTTCTCGACCGAGGGTCAGACCGTCGTGACCGATGCCTCGACGCGACGCGATGCCCGGGGCGCGGGCGCCGAGGCTGGCACCGAGAGCGGTGAGCACGGTGCTTCGCGGCGTCGAGGCAGGACCTCCGTCCTCGACCTCCCCGAGACAACACCGCGCAAGCCGGACGGCGAGGGTCTGGTCAACTGAGATACCTCGAGGCCGTGTCCCGCCTCGAGTCCCTCCCGGCGGTCCTGCCGGATCCCCCGATCGCCCTGATGCCCGAGCGACTCGACACGGGCGAGCGGCGAACGATGGCCATTCCGTTCGGACCGGACACGGCCCGGCACGCTGCCGTCCTCGTCCTCATCGCCCCGTCATCGGATCAGCAGGATGCTGAAGCCGAGGTGATCCTCATCCGCAGGGTCGATCGGGGTGGGCACCATTCGGGCGATGTGGCCCTGCCCGGTGGCCGCTTCGAGCCGGACGATGCCGACGCCACGGCCGCAGCACTTCGGGAGGCTGAAGAAGAAGTTGCGCTCGATGCCACCGCTGCGGCCGTGCGGGTGATCGGCGAACTCGAGACGTTCTGGATCCCCGTGTCGGACTATCGGGTGACGCCGGTCCTGGCGATCGCTGGGCGGCGTCCCGAGCTGGCGCCGGCGCCAGCTGAGGTCGAGGCCATCGTTCGTGCCCCCCTGAGCGCGTTCCTGCCATCGGCCCCGATCGAAATCGTCGAGACCGAGATCCGCGGCTTCAGCCTTCGCTTCGGTGCGTATCCCACCAACGGGCTCCGCGTGTGGGGCGCAACCGCCCGAATCCTCGGTCAGCTGGGGGCGATCATCGACCTGCGCTGAGAGGCTCCGCAATTTCGCTGACGAGCGCCGCCAGTCCTTCGGGAGCGTCGCTCGCTCGCAGGCCCAGGATGACGTGGTTGGCCCCGGCCGCGATGAACGCGCGGGCGAGATGAAGCGCTTTCCTCCGATCGTGTTCCGTGGTCCCGCAGGTCAACTGGGCCGCGAAGGCGAAGTCGTTCGAGTCTCGGCCAGCTTCCTCGAGAGCGCGGCAGATCTCGTCCCGCTTCGCGGCGAAGTAGTCGACGTCGCCGGGGCGATTGCCCGGCATCGGCCAGCCCTCCGCATACCGAACCGCCAGGGCGATCCCACGGCGACGCTGCCCACCGATCCAGATCGGCGGCCCGCCGGGGCGCGTCGGTGGTGGCTCGTTGGTCGCCGCGCGCAGGGGGTAGTACGGATCGTCGAGGGTCACGCCCGGAGCCGATCGGGCCGCGTCGGACAGCAGCGCGGAAATCGTCGCCACGCCGCTCTCGAAGCGCGTGAATCGCTCGTGGATCGGCGGCAGCGGTATCCCGAACGTATCGTGTTCGCCTTCGTGCCATCCGGCCCCGAGCCCCAGGACGAAGCGTCCGCCGGTGGCGTTGTCCAGGACCGTGGCGGACTTGGCGACGATCGCGGGGTGGCGGAACGTGTTGGCCAGGACCGCGATCCCGATCCATTTGCCGGCCACGCGGTGGGCGAGTGCCGCCGCCGTGGTCAGGGATTCGAGGCCGGGACCACCGTGCTCCTGCGTCGCATCAGCGAGATGGTCACTCAGCCAGAGCGCGTCGATCCCCTCGAACTGCCCGGCGGCCGCCCAGGTCTCGTCCGTACGACGCCAATCCGTGCCGGCCGCGCCGGTGGCCGCGATCCGGACGCCGATCAGCCCCGGGCGACGTTGCTCCGTCGTCATCGGCGGTCGCGATGTCGGAGTTGGATCACAACGGTTCGCCGCTGGCCAGGTCCTCGTCGGTCCGGCGACGCTGGCGCGGTGCGAGGGTGCCCTCGCCGCGCTCGATGGTCGAGTGGTCGCCGCTCTCAAGGCGGGGCGCTGCGCCGGCCGCCTCGATGACGGACCCATCATTGGCGCCGGCGAACTCCACGACGATTGCACGCATCTCGATCTGATCGGTCCAGGCCGCATGGGCGACATTGGCCGGCCACAGGACCGCCTCGCCGGCGGCAACGCGTCGGCGCTCGTCTCCGACGATCACCCAGCCACCGCCCTCGATGACGCAGAACCACGTGGTGTTCGGGTTGGAGTGCGGCGCGACGGACCCGCCGCGAACGAACGCGAGTTCCGAGATCAGGCCACGCCCATCGGAGTGGATGACCTGACCGGCCAGCCCATGGGTGCCGGGCGGACCTTCGGGCCTTCGGTAGCCGACGCCAAAACGTCGGATCTCAATCGGCATGGATCAGGCTCCGACTGCGGCGTCCGTCACAGCACATGACCGACGGAACGCCGGCTCAGCGCCTCTTGCGGCGCGAACCCCTGGACCGGATGGTGGCCTCGGGTCGCGAGGCCTTCTGGTGACTCAGGTAGCGCTGGCGGGCAAGCTGCTGTTCGTAGCCCGCGAAGATTGGCGGGTAGCGGCGGAAGCGCACCCAGACCAGCGTTCCGAGCCCCGACAGGAGGATGACCAGGACGACAGCGAAATCGAACACGAAGACCGCCCCCATGCCCACCAGCAGGAACGTGGTGAGGCCGGTCCACAGCAGCCACTCCCACATGTCGGCATAGGGCCGATGTCGATGCAGGGCGCGAGTTCGGACGTTGTACAGGACGATCAGGACCACGAGCAAGACCAGCGCACTGATCCAGATCGCATTGAACAGGTCCGGAAAGTTCTCTCGCCGGAAGGGAAGCCAGAGGTATTCCCAGGGAAGAAGCGTCACGTGAACTCCAGTTGTTTGCCCGCCACGAGGTACCAGCGGGCCACCGAGCGTGGAGTATGCCACGGCCCGCGGGTATACTCGGGCACGGACGCGCGCCCCACGGAAGGCACCTACAGGAGGACGCTTGCGAGCCCTGCTTTCGGTCGCGACGCGCGACGGCATCACCACCTTCGCCAGGGACCTGCAGTCCCTCGGCGTCGAGGTATTCGCGACCGACGGGACGCGTGAGCACCTCGCGGCAGACGGCATCGAGGTCGCCTCGATCGCCGAACTGACCGGGGTTGCGCCCATGCTCGGCGGACAGGTCAAGACCTTCCATCCTTCGGTCTATGCCGGCATCCTGGCTCGTCGGGACAAGCCGGAGCAGCTCGCCGAACTGGCCGAACAGGGAATCGCGGCCATCGACATCGTCGTCGTCAACGTGAAGTCCTTCGGGGTTGAGATCGGACGCAGCCTCGTCGGCATCGAACGTGCGAGCGAGATGATCGACGTCGGCGGCGCGGCGCTGCTCGGCGCGGCGGCCCGGAACGCCGCCGGCGTCGCCGCGGTGTCCAGTCCCGAGCATTACCCGCAGGTCATCGCTGAGCTCCGGGAGCGCGGCCTCGTCAGCCCCGAATTCCGCTCCCAGTTGGCGGCCGAGGCCTTCGGCACCGTGGCCGCCTACCACGCCGAGATTGCGGCATACCTCAACCAGGTCTCGGGTACCACGTTCCCGAAGCGCCTAGCGATGGTCCTGGAGAAGGTCACGGACCTTCGTCATGGCGAGAATCCACACCAATCGGCGGCGTTCTATCGCGAGACAACCCACCGCTCCGGGACGCTTGCGGACAGCACCCAGCTGCACGGGGAACGCCCCTCGTTCAACAACCTGCTCGACATCGATGCGGCCTACCGGACCGCCAGCGATTACACGGGCCCAACCGTCGTCATTGCCAAGCACACGGATCCGGTCGGGATCGCCACGTCCGATGAGCTCGTCGATGCCTACCGAAAGGCCCTCGAGACGGATCCGGTCGCGTCGTTCGGCGGGATCGTCGGCGTCAACCGCGAGCTGGACGGCGCCACCGCGCGGGCGATTGCCCAGAACTCGTACGAAGCTGTCGTGGCCCCGAGTTTCGATCGCGCGGCGCTCGGGATCCTGCGCCAGAAGCACGGCCTGGAGATCCTCGCCGTACCGCCCAATCCGGCCGACGGAATGCGCGACTACGGAATCGCCAATCTCGACTTCAAGCGCATCGGCGGCGGCCTGCTGGTCGAAACCCTCGATACCCTCGGCCTTGATCGCGGTCAGCTCCAGGTCGTGACCAAGCGCCGCCCGACGCTCGAGGAACTGACCGACCTGCTCTTTGCCTGGCGAGCGGTGCGGCACGTTCGATCCAACGCCATCGTGCTTGCCAAGAACGGCGCGAGCGTCGGGATCGGTGCGGCCCAGGCCAGCCGCCAGGTATCCGTGGAGATCGCCCTTCGCCGGGCGGGCGATCGCGCCCGACTGAGCGTCATGGCCAGCGACGCCTACTTTCCGTTCCCCGACGGCATCCAGATCGCGGCGCAGGCCGGGGTGATCGCCATCATCCAGCCGGGTGGATCCATCCGGGACGAGATGGCGATCGAGGTCGCCGATCGCCATCACCTGGCGATGGTCTTCACGGGCCGCCGCCACTTCCGTCACTAGTCCACCGCCGCAGGGCGAATCACAGGGGGAATCACATGGAACAACTCCTCGCACTCGAGATGGTTCGCGTGACCGAGGCGGCCGCGATCGCATCGGCGCGACTCATGGGTCGCGGCCAGCGCGACGAGGCGGACCGACTTGCCACGGAAGCGATGCGAGCGGCGATGGACGAGATCCAGATGGCCGGCACCATCGTCATCGGTGAGGGCGAGCGGGACGATGCGCCGATGCTGTACATCGGGGAACGCGTCGGCGCGGCGGATGCCGGAGGGAATGTCCCGGAGATCGACATCGCGGTCGATCCACTCGAGGGAACCAACCTCGTGGCGACCGGCTCGGCCAATGCGATCACCGTTCTTGCCGCCTCGGAGCGCGGCGGACTCGTTCACGCCCCGGACACGTACCTCGAGAAGCTGTGCGTCGGGCCGCTCGCCGCGGGACACGTGGACATCACGGTGTCGGCGACGGAGAACGTGCATCGGATCGCCGAGGCGCTACGGCGCAAGCCGGGCGACATCACGATCATCATCCTCGAGCGTCCTCGCCACGACGCGCTGATCGCCGAGGTCCGGGCCACCGGAGCCCGGATCAAGCTCATCGGTGACGGTGACCTGTCGGCCGCCATCAGCTGCGCCGTTTCGGGAACGGGCGTCCACGCCGTCATGGGCCTCGGCGGCGCCCCCGAGGGCGTCATCACGGCAGCGGCGCTGCGCTGCCTGGGAGGTGAGATCCAGGCCCGATTCCGGTATCGGAGCGAGGAGGAGCGCGAGCGGGGCCGGAAGATGGGCCACGGGGACGAGACACGGGTCTACCGAACCGAGGACCTCGCGTCCGGCGACAACCTCGTCTTTGCGGCCACCGGAGTCACCAGCGGCGATCTCCTCGAAGGCGTTCGCTTCTTCGGCGGCGGCGCCCGGACCCACTCCCTGATCATGGCCTACCAGACCAAGACCGTCCGCTTCGTGGACACCGTCCACATGTTCGACCGGGATCGGCCTCCGAGCGTTCGGCTCTAGGCCGCGAAGGAGCACCGGATGTCGAGCTCGGAACGGCGCATCGTCGCCCTCGGTGGCGCCTCGCTCGGACCCAGTTCAACCGATGGCCCGCTCCATCAGTACCTCCTCGACCTCACGGGTCAGAGCCGACCGCGGGTCTGCTTCCTGGGCACGGCCAGCGGGGACGAAGCAGCGTACACGGCCTCGTTCTATGGCTGGTTCGCTCGCCGCTCGGAGGCGATGCACCTGAGCCTGTTCGATCGCCGTATCGCCGATATCGAGGGACTCCTGACCGAGGCCGACCTCATCTACGTCGGTGGCGGCAACACCGCGAACATGCTCGCGATCTGGCGGACCCACGGCGTCGATGTGGCGTTACGTCGAGCGTGGGAGTCGGGCGTCATCCTGGCCGGGCCGTCGGCCGGGGCCGTCTGCTGGTTCGAAGGTGGGACGACGGATTCGTTCGGGCCGACCCTCGGGGCGCTCAACGACGGACTCGGGTTCCTGGCCGGCAGTTTCTGCCCCCACTACGACAGCGAATCCCTCCGCCGTCCCCGC
>JANMNF010000343.1:0-1684 GCA_031373765.1 Chloroflexota bacterium | reverse complement strand
GCCGGTGGCTTGCTGGTGCTGGGCCTGCTCCTGAACGCCTTCCTGCCGATCACGCTGCCCTGGCTGTAGCCGTTCCCGGGCCGCCCGTCGGCTGGTCCTTGGTTCGCCCTGTTTGGGTCAGTTGCTCTCGCACCGGGACTCGCTGGTCGCAGGCTCGATACAGGATCGCGGCCGTATTCATCGCTGCGGAGAGTCGGAGGTTCGAGTCTCCTTGCATCGCCGAATGTCAGGCAGTTTTCATGATCGCGAGATTGGTTCGCCATCACGGCCCGGATCAGTTCGACCCCGTACCTGATGTAGGTGATTGATGTCGAACCCTCCTATGCGTTCACGAGGCGGGCTAAATCGCGGAACGTCGTTCGGAGGATCCCTGGACTACTGACTGCGAGCGCCACGATCTGGCCGTCGATGACCTCCAGGGTAATCACCCATCGGCGCCGCCGAACGCCACGTGGACTGCCGATCCCGATCCGCTCACGCCGCGGGTCGCTCATCAGTTCGCCAATATCGAGCCGGGCGATCAGATCGAGGAAGACGTGACCGCCTGACGCCTCGACCCGGTGAATGCGCGCCTTGTTAATGGAAACGCGAAGGTCCGATCGACCTTGCTGTCCCAATCCGGCGGACACATAGGCCACCAGTTCAGGCACAGCATCCAATAGCAGGATCGAAGAGGAGGAGTCCATACCTCCATGGTGGAGACCTGCCCTTGGGTAATCAAGGGTTGTCTGCGCCACCTCGCTTGGCGTGCCCAAATTGTGACTCGATGCCGTCGGTCTTGGCGTGCTGTGGCTCGTGCCACGGCGACTCCGCCGTTGTGCGCCGGGTTGCCACGCAGTGATAGCAGCCATCCAGACCGTCGCCTGCGTTGTGCCAGTCGTGCTTGCCGCAGTCCTTCGCCTTGGGAACGACCAACCCGAAGCGATAGTAGAGAACATTCGGCGTGTGGACTCGTACCCAGGCCCGCCAACGAGCGTGTCGGAGACTGAACGGTTCGTCTGCTACGTCCATTCTCCCCCGATCTCTCGTCTCAGGATAGATCCCGCCACCGTCAGCGGTGCGCGAGGTATTCGAGAAGGTCCAGTTTCGTAAGGACGCCGGCGGCGCGGCCGGCCCGCACGGCGAGGGCGGCCGGGCTGCCACTTGCGAGGAGCGCGAAGGCCTCGTCGAGTGACGCCTCGACGGCCACGGTCGGCAGCGGTCGATCCATGACCTCGCCGATGGTCCGTTCGACGATCTCGGGGTTTCGGTAGGCACGATCCAGGAGCCCCTGCTCGCTGACCGACCCGACGATCCCCTCGAGCGCATCGCCGTCGGGATCCTGTGAGACCGGCAGCTGGCTGATCCCGAATCGCTGGAGCGTGTCGATCGCCTCGCCGACCCGGTCCGTGGTACGAGCCAGGACGACGGCCGGCATATCGGCCCCGCCCTGACGGTCGGCCAGCAGCTGGGCGACCCGAACGACCGCGCCGGTCGTCGCCAGGAGCCCGTTGGCACGCATCCATTCGTCGTTGTAAAGCTTCGAGAGGTACGACCGGCCACCGTCGGGGAGAACCACGACCAACACGGCGCGCTCGACGGTCGCGGCGCCCTGCGCCATGACCCGTCGCGCTTCGTCGAGTACGGCGACAACCGCGGTCCCGCACGATTCACCGGCCAGGATCCCCTCTTCCCGAGTGATCCG
>JANMNF010000023.1:0-10000 GCA_031373765.1 Chloroflexota bacterium | reverse complement strand
TCGGGGCCGCCCATCGAGTGGGACCGCATGTGCGGACCGGTTCGGGGCGCCATCGTCGGCGCCATCTTGTTTGAAGGCTGGGCCTCGTCGGCGGAGGAGGCCGAGGCGCTGGCGGATTCCGGCAGCGTGAAGTTTGAACCGTGCCACCATCACGCGGCTGTTGGCCCGATGGCCGGAGTCGTGAGCCCGTCGATGCCGGTCGTGGTGGTCGAGAATGCAGCCGCCGGAACGCGCTCCCACGCGACCCTCAACGAGGGCCTCGGCAAGGTCCTCCGGTTTGGGGCCTATGACGCGTCCGTGCTCGATCGGTTGCGCTGGTTCCGGGACGTCCTCGGTCCGACGCTCTCGGCGGCGCTCAAGGCCTCCGGGCCCATCGATCTCCGCAGCCTGACCGGTCAGGCCCTCCAGATGGGCGACGAGGGTCATAACCGCAACATCGCGGCAACATCCCTGTTCGTGCGCATGCTCGCGCCGTGGATCGTCCGAACGACGGACACGGCTACCGCGGCCAGTGTCCTCGACTTCCTGCGCGGCAATGACCACTTCTTCCTGAATCTGTCCATGGCCGCATGCAAGTCCGCCCTCGATGCGGCCCACGGAATCCCCGGCTCGTCCGTCGTCACCGCGATGAGTCGGAACGGTGTCGACTTCGGGATCCGCCTGTCCGGGACCGGCGCCCAGTGGTTCATCTCCCCGGTGGGCGTCCCCGATGGCCTGTACTTCCCGGGCTATGGACCCGAGGACGCCAACCCCGATCTCGGCGACAGCGCGATCACCGAGACGTTCGGAATCGGTGGCTTTGCCATGGCAGCGGCTCCGGCGATCGTCCGCTTTGTCGGTGGCACGGCCGCGGATGCACTCGAGTTCACCCGCCTGATGGGCCGGATCACGCTGGGTCGAAATCCCAGCTACGCCCTGCCTTCGCTGGCCTTTGCCGGAACGCCGACCGGAATTGACGCTCGCAGGGTCGTGGATTCGGGCATCGCCCCGGTCATCAACACGGGCATCGCCCATCGCCAGGCCGGCGTCGGCCAGATCGGCGCGGGGATCGCCAGGGCACCGCTCGGTTGTTTCGCCGACGGCATTCGCGGACTGGCCGCGACCCTCGGGATCACGCCGGGTGGCTCGACGGATGCCGAGCCCGCGACAGCAGGCCTGGGCCGCTGATGGAGCACCGTGCGGTGATCGCAATCGGGGGTAACGCCCTCATCCTCGATGGCCAGCGGGGGACCATCGACGAGCAGCGTGACAACGCCACCGAGACCGCCCGGCACATCGCGGACCTCGTCGCGAAAGGCTGGGGCGTCGTGGTCACCCACGGCAACGGCCCGCAGGTCGGCTTCATCCTCCTGCGATCCGAACTGGTGCCCGACGACGCCCCGGTGCCCAAGCTGAGCCTCGAGATGTCGGTGGCCGATTCGCAGGGCGGGATCGGCCACATCCTCGGGGAGGCGCTCCTCAATGAGCTTGCGCAGCGCGGCCTCCCGGACCGCGTGGTGTGCGTCCTGACCCACGTCGTCGTGAACGCGTCTGACCCGGCGTTCGATCGCCCGACCAAGCCAATCGGGCCGTTCTACACGAAGGATGAAGCCGAGGCCAAGGCCGCGAGGGCCGGCTGGACGATCATCGAGGACAGTGGCCGCGGATACCGCCGCGTGGTCGCCTCGCCGCAACCAGAGCGGATCGTGGAGCTCCCGCAGATTCGCGCCCTGGTCGATGCCGGATTCGTCGTGCTCGCGGTCGGAGGCGGGGGCATCGCCGTCGTTGAGACTGCCCCCGGTCAATACCGTGGCGTCGAGGCGGTCATCGACAAGGATCGAGCGTCGGCGCTGCTCGGCGCGAGCCTGAACGTGCCGCTGCTCATCCTGTCGACCGGCGTCGAACAGGTGGCCATCCACTTTCGACAGCCTGACGAGCGCTGGCTGGCTCGCATGACGGCGTCCGAGGCAGCTGCCTACAACGCTGCGGGTGAGTTTCCGAAAGGCAGCATGGGCCCGAAAGTCGAGGCAGCCATCCAATTTCTCGGACGCGGTGGAGAGGAGGTCCTGATCACGACACCTGCCGCGCTCAGTCGCGCGATTGCCGGGGAGACCGGCACCCGGGTTGTGCGCGACAAGTGATCCGGTCCCAGGTGATACGGACAGCCGACCATGCCCCGCCCGGCGTCCGATGACAACCAGCATCGATGCTCAGAACAGGAGGTACTGATGGCAAAGGTCAATGCGGAACCGTACGATTTCGAGTTCTCACTCGACAAGACCGCGCTGGTGATGATCGACTTCCAACGTGACTTCGTCTACCCGGGCGGCTTCGGAGAGTCGCTCGGGAACGACACCTCGATGCTGCTCCGGGCGGTCAAGCCGGCCCAAAAGGTACTCGAGGCCTGTCGGGCCGCCGGCATGTTCGTGATCCATACCCGCGAGGGGCATCGGCCCGACCTGTCCGACCTGCCAAGGGCCAAGAAGGAGCGTGGCAATGCACCCCTGCAGATCGGAGACACAGGCTCCATGGGCCGCCTTCTCGTGCGCGGCGAATACGGGCACGGAATCGTCGATGAGCTCGTTCCAATCGAGGGCGAGCCGGTCGTCGACAAGCCGGGCAAGGGCGCGTTCTATGCAACAGACATGGACACGATCCTTCGCATGCGAGGGATCGAGCGGCTCGTTTTCACCGGCGTGACCACGGAGGTATGCGTCACCACGAGCGTGAGGGAGGCGAACGATCGCGGCTTCGATTCACTGGTCCTGGAGGACTGCACGGGCTCGTATTTCCCCGAGTTCCAGCTGTCCGCGCTGGCGATGATCAAGGCCCAGGGAGGGATTTTCGGCTGGGTCAGCGATTCGTCCCGCTTCCTGACCGCACTGGCAACAGCGCGCACGGAATCTGCGGGCAAGGCTGCGGCAACGCACTGAGCGTTCCGCTTGAGGAGGGCAAGGAATCACATGCAAGGTTCAATGACCACAAAGCCCAAATTGTGGGTATCCGGAGACTGGAACGCGTTCTTCGGGCTTGGCACCAATGTCCTGCTGAACGTGCTCGTTCTGGCGGGACTCGCTCTATACGTCGTGCATATTCCGGCGGCCGACGTGTTCGGCCGGATCTTGCCGGCGCTCGGCATCGCCCTGCCGCTCGGCAACCTGTTCTACGCCTACCTGGCCTACAGGCTGGCCCAGAGCAGCGGCCGCTCGGACGTCGCGGCGATGCCGTACGGCCCAAGCGTGCCGCATTACTTCTTCGTGACCTTCGTGATCATGTTGCCGGTCTTCCTGAAGACCAACGACGCGATCGAGGCGTGGCAGGCCGGCCTCCTGTGGGCCTTGTTCATTGGCTTGATCGTGATCCTCGGAGCGTTCATCGGGCCAACGATCCGTCGGTTCACGCCCCGAGCCGCCATGCTCGGAACGCTGGCCGGCATCTCCATCGCCTTCATTGCGATGCGACCGGCCTTCCAGATGATGGAAGCGCCGTGGATCGCGTTCGCCACGTTCGCGATCATCCTGTTGTCCTGGACGGCCGGCGTCCGACTCCCGTTCGGGATCCCGGGCGGATTGGCGGCCGTCATCGTCGGCACCGTGATCGGCTGGGTGTCCTACAGCGTCTTTGGCTGGCAGGGCCTCAACTCCCAGGCCGTCAGTGACTCGTTCAGCCAGGTTGGTCTCCACCTCCCAAGTTTCGCGGCCGACTTCCTGTCCAAGTTGTCGGACCTCTTCCCGTTGCTGGCGACAGCCATCCCGCTCGGCATCTACAACTTCACCGAGGGGATGAACAACGTCGAGAGCGCCGCTGCTGCTGGTGATAGCTACAACCTTCGCCATATCCTGCTTGCCGATGGAATCGGCGCCGTCGTCGGTGCGTTCCTCGGCAGTCCCTTCCCGCCGGCCGTGTACATCGGCCATCCGGGCTGGAAGGCCGTTGGCGGTCGGATCGGCTACTCGCTGGCCACCGGCATCGTTATCGGGCTGATCTGCTTCCTTGGGCTCGGGGCACTCTTCCTGGCGGTCATTCCGATCCAGGCTCTGGTCCCGATCCTCCTGTTCATCGGTCTGGTGATCGGCGCTCAGGCGTTCACCTCAACACCGGCGCGTCACGCGCCGGCCGTCATCCTGGCGCTCCTGCCGACGATCGCATCGTGGGCTCAGGGCCAGATCGACAACGCGTTGGCCACCGCCGGGACGAACGCCGCGACGGTCGGGTTCGACAAACTCGCCGGGAACGGCGTGATCTACAACGGCATGGCGATCTTCGGGGCCGGCGCGGTCCTTGCCGGCCTTCTGCTGGGGGCCATAGCCGTCTTCGTCATCGACAAGCAGTACAGCCGGGCGATCGTCTTCTCGTTGATCTCCGCAGCACTTGCGGCGATCGGCCTGATCCACGATCCCCTCGGGCTGATCTTCGATCCATCGACGGGTGTCGTCCGAGCTCCGAATCAGGTCTGGCTCGGATACGTCGGCGGCGCCATCGTCATCGCGATCGTCGCCTGGGGCGAGAAGCAGCTCTCGATGAAGAGTCTGTCGGACGCGTTGATGACACCTCCGGAGCCCGATCCGGAGCCCACCATGGGCTGATTCCTGAGGAGTGACAGGCGTCGAGCGGCTCCCTCCGGGGGCCGCTCGACGTTATGTAAGTGCCACTTTCCACCAGCCGGGCGGCTCATCAGGGTCCAGGAGCCGAGGCGTCTAGCCGGACCGCTCGTCAGGTCCACCAGCGGTTTGTCCATCAGCCGGGCCCGCTCGTCGGGGTTTACGAGCCGAGGCGCCCGTCTTTGTCCGCCAGCCGATGTAAGCGATGATTCTGGAGGTCCTCGTGTCGACTCTGCTCTTCGTCAATGGCACGCTCATGCGCGGCCTGAAACTCAATCCCAACCTGGATGGGGCCGCCTTTCTCGGGGCGTTTCGGACGGCTCCCAAGTACCGCATCTTCTCGATTAACGACATTCATCCCGGAATGTTCGAGGTCGACGATGGCGGAATCGCCGTACCAGGTGAGTTGTACGACCTGCCCGACGAAGTGTGGGAACGGGTCGAGGCCGGCGAGCCACCGAACCTGTATCGGGGCCCGGTCGAACTCGAGGATGGGCGGATCGTGCCGGGGATCCTCTTTCCCCGCGACGTCATCGAGGCCGCTGGCCACCGTGAGATCACCGAGTTCGGTGGCTGGCGGGAGTACTGGACCGCCCACGAGGCCGGCACGGCCTAAGGCGGTCGGGCGTCGCGGCCGGAACTAGCGCGCCAGCTCGGAGCGGTCCGGCCCATCGAGAGCCAGGAAGCGGCTCGGGATTGACGGGGCGACCCGGGCGACCTAGCGTGAGATCGTGGATCGACCGACGACCCCCGAGCGCGAGCGGCGGGACGACGATTCATCGGTCAGCCTGGTCGGCAGTTGGCTGGCGGACGGTCCGGGCCTTCTGTCGATCACGGCACTCGGGCTGATCGGATCGGGCTTGTTCGCCTGGTTTCTGGCGGTCACGGAACAGCTGCTCCCCCATGACCTTTCGTGGCTCCTCATTCCGGAATCGGAATTGCGGTCGATTGCCGGCGGGCGGGTGATCGATTTCATGAGCCACGATCGGGCGGCGTTTGGCGGCACGATCGTCGCGGTCGGGATCCTCTACCTGTGGCTGATCCGGTTTCCGCTTCGCTCGGGCGAGTCGTGGGCCTGGTGGACCTTGGCGCTTGGTGGGACGGTCGGCTTCGCGAGCTTCCTCACCTACCTCGGAACCGGTTATCTCGACTCGTGGCATGGCCTGGCGACCCTCGCAATCCTGCCGCCGTTCGCGCTGGGGTTGTGGCGAACGAGGTCGTTGTTGCATAACCCGCGCGGTGTCGCCAGCGTGCTCGGTCGCGGGGTAGGACCGGGGCAATCGGGGCGACCCGAGCCTTCCCGGCGATTCTCCCGCGCGTGGTGGTCAACGGCGCTTGTCGGATTGACCGGATTCGGGATGTTCGTGGCGGGGATCACCATCGCCACGATCGGTGCGTTCGTTGTCTTCGTGCCCCAGGACCTGGACTTCATGGGACTCGATCGCGCAGCGCTGACGTCGATCGACGCCCGCCTCGTGCCGTTGATTGCTCACGATCGGGCCGGATTCGGCGGCGGACTCGCGACGATCTGCGTGACCGTGATGATCATCGCCCGGGCATCGCGGCCAACCCGCGCACGCTTTGAAGCCCTGACGCTCGCCGGTGCATCCGGGTTCGGTGCCGCAATCGGCGTGCACTTCCTGATCGGCTATCTCGATATGACCCATGTCGGTCCGGCGATCGTCGGCGCAGTTGTCTTCGCGATCGGCATGGCCCTCGGCTTCGGGGCCTGGTCGAAGCCTGCCGAGCCCACGACGACATGAGCGGAGCTGCGCCTTCCGGCTGCGTCGGCCTCGGCGTGGGCCTCAGCTGACCCGCTAGCCCGACTCCGCTGGCCCGGCTCTCCCCTCGAACTGCGCGTTATCGCGAGGATCGGGATGAGCCGACGCGGCTAACGCGCCGGTCGCGGGTCTGGGCCACCCCTTCTGCGAGTTTCATACCTGCGGCGTATGAAACTCGCTTCGTCATACGTGGGACGTAAGAAGTCGACGCCGACGCGCCGAGTTGCGTCGATTTCATACGTGGGGCGTATGGTCCGGCTCGAATTCCAAGCCTGACGAGCCTCGCGGGACGATTTCATACGTGGCACGTATGAAACGAGCACGAGACGGCATACCCCGGGCCTGGGCGCGTCGGTTTCATACGCGGGGCGTATGAGCGGCCATGGCCAGGAGCTGGAGGCCCGCTAGCCCGACTCGGCGACCTCGAACCGGTCGTCATCGCCGAGGATCGAGATGATCGGACGCGGCTCGGCCGAGAGTCGTCGGGCGCGGGGATCGACCAAGTCCAGCCGTTGCGGACGCGGCTCGGCCACGTCGAGCCCGCGCAGATGCGAGTCGGGCTCGGCCACGTCCAGCCGTTGCGCGGTGGGATCGGCCAGGCTCGGCCCTCGCGCGCGCGCCGCGAAGTAGGCGTTCAGGCTGTTCTGGTCCATCGGCCGGCCATACAGGAAGCCCTGGGCGTACTGACAACCGAGAGACGCGAACCAGGCGGCCTGGGACTTCGTCTCGACGCCCTCAACGACCATTTCGAGCCCGAGTGCGCGACCCAATTCGACGATCGCGCGGCTCAGGACGAGCGGATTACCGATCCCGCTGGTGCTCGAGACGAACGAACGATCGATCTTGAGCTCGTCCACCTCGAACGCCTGGAGGTAGCTGAGGGACGAGTACCCAGTCCCGAAATCGTCGATCGAGAGTCGAACGCCGAGGGCCCGCAGATCACTCACGACGGCGAGCGTGTCCTCGGTCCGGGTCATGATCGTGCTCTCGGTGATCTCGATCGTGAGGTTCCCGGGGACGAGCCCGCTCGAGTCGAGGGCATCGGCAACGGTCTGCACCAGGCGCGGGTCCTCGAACTGGCGCGAGGACAGGTTCACGTTGATCCGCAGATCTGGTCGAGCGTGCTCCATCTGGATCTCCCGCGTTCGGACGCACGCCTCCCGGATGACCCAGTTCCCGATCGCGACGATATCCCCGGTCTCCTCGGCCAGCGCCACGAACTCGCTCGGCATGAGGATGGGACCTTCCGCGGGCTGCCAGCGCACGAGCGCCTCGAGGCCCACGACGTGGCGGCCACGGCTGCCGAGGTCCACGATCGGCTGGAATGCAAGGCTGAACTCGCCTCGGTCGACCGCACCCGGGAGCAGTGAGCCGAGGTGGCTCCGCGCGGCGGCTAGTTCCAGCAGCTCAGGACGGAACAGCTCGATGCGGCCCCGCCCGAGGGCCTTACCGGCATACATCGCGATATCGGCGTTGCGGAGCAGGTCGTCGACGGTGTCGTGGTTCGAACTCGAGAGCGCGATGCCGATCGAGGCGCCGACACGCGTCGAACCATCGCCGACTTCGATTTCCTCCGCCAGACTCTCGAGAACCCGCTCGGCGACCGCAAGGGCCGTCTCCGGCCCGGTCACATCGGCCAGCAGGATCGCGAACTCGTCTCCACCGAGGCGCGCGGCTGTGTCGCCAGGACGGATGGCCCCACGCACACGATCGGCGACCGCTCGGAGCACGTCGTCGGCACGGGAGTGCCCATACCGGTCGTTCAGCAGCTTGAAGTGGTCGAGGTCCAGGAAGAGGACGGCGACCTGGTTGGGGCTGCGACCGCGAAGCCGGTCGAGGGCATGCGACACGCGGTCGTGGAACAGCGTCCGGTTCGCGAGTCCAGTCAGGGAATCGCGGAACGCCTGGTGGTGGATCTCGTCGTACAGGCGGGCATTCTCGAGAGAAATCGCCGCTTCCCGGAGGAGTTGCTCAGCGATTGCCGCCCCCCGATCGGTGACGGCGCCCGCCTGATCCGATGTCAACTCGACGATCCCGATCGATTCGCCGCGGGCCACGAGCGGCAGGATAACCATGCTCTTCTGGCCAATGTCTCGAAGGTAGGCCAGTTCGGCGGTGTCGCCGCCCGGGTCGGTCGTCTCAACGCGCCGCGGCTTGCCATCCAGAAGGACCTGTTGGGTAGCGGGGTACAGCGCGAGGTCGTAGGTCGCATCGAGCAGTTCAGCGCGCTCAGGAGGGAAGTAGGCGAAGGTCACGAGGCGGTTATTCGCGCGATCCCACGTGCTCAGGGCGCTCTCCTGCGCACCGGCGGCGCGCGCAATGTGCTCGGCGATGATCCGGCCGACCTGCTGTGGGTCCAGGGTCAACGCGATCTCCCGAGAGAGCTCGATGACGGCGCCGAGCTCCGCGGCCGTGTCGGTCAGCTGGCCGCTCGCATTCCACAGGAACACGTGGTACACGGCGTAGGCCGTTGCGAACGTGGTCAGGGTCAGGATCACGTTGAGTTCAAAGCCGAAGTTCGAGCCCCAGGGCAGCAGCGAGGACGCCACCGCCGCGTACGTTCCGGTGCAGATCCCGACGCACATCAGGCGCCGCATCGCGGAACGGTCCACGTAGGCGAGGGCCATGATCGCCGGGACAAGCGCGCCGACCGCAAGGCCGAGCCCGATGACCGGTTCCGCGGTCGCGGCCAGAAGCGCGGCGATATTGGTTGCGTAGGCGACATGCATGGCGATCTGGGCATCCGGACGGTGCTCGTCCGAGCGGTGCTCGAGCAGGAGCCAGGCCGCGAACCCGACACCGACGAGACCAAGCGCGACGAGCGCCGGATCCTCGATCACGATACCGAACACGGCCCAGAACAGGCCTATCGGCAGGACGACCAGACCGAACACGCGGACGGCGGGGCGGATGGGCCGCCGAACGGCCCGTGCGCCTGTCATTCGATCGAACGCGCGCCAATGGCGCCGCGTCGTCTGTTTCTGGACAGCATCGGTCGTCGAGCCGGGATCATGCGGGGAGTGTGGCCCGTCCGCACCGCTCGCGGCACTACCCAATCGGCGCGGGCGACTGGTACCGACGACGGACCGCCGGACGCCGATGTCGGACGTCGGCCGCGGGACCGCGTTGCGCTGTGACCCTCGGGCGGAGCCGACTCGCCCGCGCCGAACCTACTCGACCATGACCAGGAGTTGCGTCTCCCCGGCGGCCTCCGCGTAGGCTTCGATCGGCAGGCACGCGCAGACGACATTGCGATCGCCGTACACGTTGTCGACCCGGCGAACCGGCGGCCAGTACTTGCGGGCCCGTACCCATGGGAGCGGGAAGGCGCCCTGTTCGCGCGTGTACGGGCGGGCCCATTCCTCGCGAAGCAGGTCCGTTGCGGTATGGGGTGCGTTGCGGAGCGCACTCGATTCGAGCGGCACGGTCCCGGCCTCGATTTCGGCGATCTCGGCCCGGATCTGGAGCAGCGCGTCCACGAACCGGTCCAGCTCGGCCTTCGATTCGGATTCGGTCGGCTCGATCATCAGTGTTCCGACGACCGGGAAGCTCATCGTCGGGGCGTGGAAACCGAAGTCCATCAGCCGCTTGGCGATGTCGTCCACGGTCACGCCGCTCGTGGCCGTCACGGGACGGACA
>JANMNF010000292.1:0-4152 GCA_031373765.1 Chloroflexota bacterium | reverse complement strand
CAGACCGTCATCGCTGACTGTCCATGACTCAGCCAGGTTTGGGCAGAGCTTCGTGTCCTTCTCGCAGAACTTGAGGAGCGGCTCGGTGACACTGTCCACGGCCAGACCGGAAACGAAGTCATAGTCAAACGCCGGGTCCATCGAGGCGGGTTCACCCTCGATCGCCACCGTGATCGATCCACCCAGTTTGGGGGTTCCCGTGTCGCCGGATGGCGCGGTGCTGGTCCCGGGACTGGTCGCGCCCGTACACGCGGCAACCGTGAGCGCAAGGGCAAGGAGAATCGGCGGCAATCGCCGGCCGGGGCGCTGGCTCATCGTGACTCCCTCATCGTCGGTCGCCTGAAGACCCTCGCTGTTCGCACATTTAGCTGCGCGCGGATCGGGCGAACCCGCGCAGCATAGGCGATTGAAAACCCATGCGCTGCCGGTCTGGGCCGTGAAGCGGCGTCACGTGGCGCATCGAAGCGCCCTCGTTCAACAATCACGCGCGGGAAACAGGCCTGGCGCAAGGCCAGCGCTGTTTCGAGTCGCCGCCCGGATCGCACGCGACAGCTAGACCCCGCTGATCAGTTTGCCCAGGATCCCGACGACGAAGCCGGACAGGATCAGGACCACGACCATCCCGATCAGCAGCCGCGCGTAGCGTCGCTCCTCGGCCAGGCCCGCCGCAGGGTCCGGATCTCGACCACCGGCGATATACGGCGCGGCCAGACCGCGTTTGCGAGCGTGCTGGTTCCGCTCGGAGTCATAGGCTTCGGGGTTCGGGGGGAGAGCTGGCGCAGTCACCCCTCGATTCTGCACCACCCGGGTGATTCGATGCTTCCGCCGGTGGAGCCTCCGGAGTTGCTCACGGGTTGCCTCGGGTCACTGGGGTAGGAGCGATATGAATCGCGGCCGTAGTACCGGTCCGGACGGCCCGCCGCCGGGCCAGCACGAAAACGCCAACGAACGCAATTGGGATGACAAGCAGGCCGATCGGGGTTGTCGGTGCTGAACCGGATGTCCCGATCAGCGCGTCGGTGTCGGTCGGGGGCACGCTCGGACTCGTTGCCGCCTCGGACACGATGCTTGCGGTGCAGATGACGAGGGCGCCGCCTCCATTGGCGGAGCCGTTGCATTGGTCGATGGTCACGACGTTCGCCGTCGATGCGGTCCCGGTCGCCGTGCAGGTCAGGCCGACGAGGGTTCCCCCATTGGCCGAACCGTTGCACTGGGTGATCGTGGCGCCGGAGGTCGTAGCTGGGAAAGGATCGCAACCGACCGTGATGCCTCCGCCGGAGCCCACGCATTGGTTGACCGTCGCAACGGAGGCCGCGGGATCAACGCCCACGAAACGGTTGCTGACGTGAACGCTGCAGCGGAGCGTGCCGCCCCCGCCATTGATCGAGTCGTTGCACTGCGTGACCGAGGTGACCGGAGCTCCAAGCGACATGGTCGTGGTCGAACACAATGCTTCCGGCGCACCGGCGGCGCCGTGGCACTCGCGCACGGTCACGCTCGCCGAGCCGCCGGTCGCGGTGATGGTGTTGACGACCGTGACCTCGCATACCAGGCCGAGGCCCCCGGTGTTGTCAACGCCGTTGCTACAGGAGGTCGTGGGGGCGATTGTGGCAGCGGCCACGCCACTCGTCAGGCCGAGAGACGCCAGGAGGAGGAGGCCGCCGGCGATCAAGATGAGAGAGCGACGCATCATTTCACCTCAAAAGGAGCGCCGAACCGGGCCTCAAACGCAGGCACGGTCCGGCCGCAGCGGGTCCCGGGTGGGATACCGGGAGGGGTGGGTCAGCCCGGCCGTCGCATGCGGCCAGATCCGCTCATGGCTCGGACGACGAAGATCACCAGGATGGCGCCCAACGTCGCGATGAAGATGCTCTCGATGTTGATGCCGTCAACCGTTCCCATCTTGAAAACAGTGGCTGCGAGATAGCCGCCGACCAGACCCCCGACGATTCCCAGGACGATCATCATCAGCAGGCCCTCACGAGAACCCATGACCTGGTTGGCGAGGAAGCCGGCGATGGCGCCGACGACGATCCATGCGATGAAACCCATGTGGTGTCGTTCCTTTCACTACGGTGCATTCGGCGCACCCAAAGGCTGGGTGCTCGCCGCTCAAACGTATCGTCGAGCTATCTGGCCGCTGCTCCGAGCACCAGGGGGAGGAGGACTTGGATCAGGACCGTCGCGACGACGACGAGGCCCAGATTGCGCAGCGCGCGCGAGGTTGCGAACGGCGAAGTCAAGCCGGTTCGCGTCGGAAGATTCCGATGGCCCAGAGGACGACGAGCTCGATGATCGTCCAGCCCACGAACGCGACGACGGCCGTCACGTCGAAGATCGAACCTGCAGAGTGGAGGGCGTCGGTTCGCAGGATCCCCTCGAACGGAGCCACGAAGATCTGGCTCGCGTTGAGGATCCCGGCTACGAGGCTGTTCGCTTCGCGGGCGTCCAGCAGGAGTAGGACGAACCGCAGCCCGATGACGACCTGGACCAGCCCGAAGAGGAGGACGACGACGCGGCGTGTCATCTCGGAGCCACCTGGAGATGCGGTCGTCGTTCGCTGATTCTCGGTGCGTATGGCAGTGCGATTGGTCGAATCCGCCGCGACCATCGGAGGACTCGTCGCCGCGCTCGCCTCGCTGACCGTTGTCCGGTCGACCTCGTTGACAGTCATGTCGCTACCTTCCTCGGCGCCCGGAGTAAGCGGGGCCCCAAGGGGCCGCGACGCTACTTGCCGGTCGGGAGTGTCGGTCCGACGACCGGAGATGTCATGACGAGACGTCATCCCGGAAGGCGAACCCCCGGCTGCCGAGGGACCGGTGCGGTCCGCTGCTCTTGGAGTCCGCCAAAGAAGTGCTCGTGATTCCGCCGAAGATTGAGCTAGAATTTCTGGCGAAGCGATCGCGCGATGTGTCGTGGTCGACGTCGGAGGATGGACCCGCATGGTCGTGAAGCAGGCGCAAGCTGAGGCGAGGCGCGTCCTGATCCTCCATGATCGGCCGCTCGTCGTTGACCTCATCGAGTTGACCCTCAACCATGGCATGTTCGTGGTGCGACCGGCGACGACGCTCGCTGAGGCCAGGGCCATCCTCGCCGAAACACGCCCGCACCTTGCCGTTGTGGACATGGACCATGACGACAGCAGCGCCCTGCTGCAGGAACTCGGTGCCTCGAACTCGCTGACCAAGAGCATGACGCCGGTCCTCGGCCTGACCCGCCGGGGCGATCTCAAGACAAAGCTCAAGGCCTTCGATCTCGGCGTCGACGACATCCTGACGATGCCGTTCTCGCCCGAGGAGCTGCTCGCACGATCGATCGTCATCACGCGCCGCGCCTCGGGCACGGACCGGCCCATCGTGCCGACGATCAAGCTCGGTGAGATCGAGATCGATATCCTCAACCGGCTCGTCAAGGCCGGGAATTCGGTCATCCACCTGACCGGGATCGAGCAGAGCCTGCTGTATCTCCTCGCCAGCCGCGGCGGCCAGGTGATCACGCGGGACGAGATCCTCGACGCGATCTGGGGCGTCGACTTCGTGGCTGAGAGCAACATCGTGGATCGCCATGTCCGGACGCTGCGGATCAAGCTCCAGAACGACTACCGGCATCCGCGCTTCATCGCGACCGTGCCGGGTAAGGGGTACCGGTTCATCCCCACATTCACGAACACGGGCTGGGCCTCCTCGAGCTGACGCGGTGGTCGCCAGGCCCTTTAACCGGCCGCCAGCGCCGCCAGATGGCCGGCACTGCGCACTCGAGGCCTCGCCCTTGGGTCGAAATGACGAGCCGTAATGACGCACGTCGGGTGCTGATCCAGGATTCGATTCCGCTCGGCCGTACCGAGGACCTCGAATATTTTCCCCCCTCCCACCGGGTGGGCTCGTCTTGGGGGACGAGTTCACCCGGTTTTCCTTTGTCTAGGGTGTCCGGAGCGCTCGTTCCAGTCGGCGCCCCGTCGTGACGGCACCCTCGGATGCCGACGACACGAGCGCGGCGTACTTGGCCATGACCCCGGTCGCGTAGCGCGGTGCCGGCGCCCGCCACTCGGCGCGGCGTCGCTCCAGCTCCTCGGGTGCGACGAGCAGGTCCATGCGCTTGGTCGTGACGTCGATCTCGATCTCGTCGCCTTCGCGAACGAGGGCAATCGGCCCA
>JANMNF010000284.1:0-2615 GCA_031373765.1 Chloroflexota bacterium | reverse complement strand
GACGACCAGGTCGCCGGTCACCGCGATCGTCTCCTCGAGGCTCAGGCCGCCCGTGCGCAGCCTCCCGAGCGTCGCCGGATGGGTGAGGGCATCGATCACGGCGGTCACGATCCGGTCGTCCGCCGCTGGGCCGAACGCCGCTGCGCGAAACCTGGCAATCAGCTCCCAGAACGCGACCTCCCGCGCCTGCACGGCGGGGTGATCGATCTCCGATCCGAAGACCGTCCACCAGTCACTCGTCGGGTCATAGAACCGGAGCATGGTGTCCACGAACCGGCGGGCGCGCTTATCCGCGTCGCCGGCCCCGTCAAGCAGTTGAGCATCGGGGACCTGGAGCACGACGCCAACATCGTCGAGAACCGCCCCAAGGAGTCCGCCGGCGTTGCCGAAATGGTGGACGACGGTGCCCCGCGATACGCCGGCTCGCGCGGCAATCGCCCCGAGGGACGAGGTGGCGACGCTGCTCTCGCGATACTCAGCGGCCGCTGCCCGAACGATGCGCTCGCGCGTCGCGGCCGCGCTCGCTGCTCGTGTGGTCAGGCGATAGCGGCGGGGGCCATGGCGGGACGTCGGGCTACATTTGATTGACAGGTGTCGTCAGTCAATATGTGGTAGTGCGGACGCCTGTCAAGGGGCTGACGCCGACGAGCGTCCGCGGTCGCTAGACCGCTTCAAACGGGAAGAGTTCGATTTTCCAACGCCGCTGCGTCAGGATCCACCAATACAGGTGGACGGCGTCCCCGATGGACGTCCAAGCCGGGAGTGGCCGGTGGATCGCGACCTCGTCGAGTCGGCACAGCGCGGTGATCAGGCGGCATTCGTCGATCTTGTTCGCTCGCGCGGTGATCGCCTCTATGCGATCGCGTACCGGATCCTTCGGGATGTCGATCGGGCCGAGGATGCCCTGCAGGACGCGCTGGTGATCGCCTGGCGTGATCTGCGGGACCTCCGCGATCCGGACCGGTTCGACGCCTGGATCCACCGACTCCTCACGAATGTGTGTATTGCCGACGCCGGGCGCGAGCGACGAAGGATCTCGAACCTCCATGTGCTCCCGTTCGACCATCCGGCCGCACCCGACGATCTCCTGACCCTGGCTGATCGCGACCAGCTCGACCGTGGCTTTCGGCGACTCGCTGCCGACGAACGGGCGATCCTCGTGCTCCGCCACTTCGTGGGCTACGAGCCCTCAGAGATCGCCGCGATCCTCGGTTTACCCGCGGGAACGATCCGTTCCCGTCTCCATCACGCCCATCGCGCCATGCGCGCCGCGCTCGCCGCGGACGCCCGGGCGTCCGCGGTCGGAGGGACTTCTGCATGAACCAACGCTCCGACATCGACCGCCTACTCCAGGTCTGGATGGACGACGGACCCTCGACGATGCCTGACCGTGTCATCGAAGTCGTCGCCGATCGGATCGGCGTCCAGCGTCAGCGACGCTCATGGCCTCTCTTCAGGAGGCTCCCGATGAACTCACTTCTCAAGTTCGCGGCTGCGGCCGCAGTCGTCCTCGTCGTTGCCATCGTCGGCTGGAACCTGCTGCCCGGTCCGTCCGGTAGCATCGGTGGACCGAGCCCGAGCCCGACAACCGCGCCGACTCCCAGCCCGACGGTCGCGCCGACCTCGACCGCCATCGCCTGTGACGGCGGCATCCCGGGATGTGCCGGACCCCTGGTGGCCGGTGCCAACACGACGACCAACTTCCAACCGGCACTCAGTTTCGTGATCCCGGCCGGCTGGTCGAACCCGCTGGACCGGACGCGCGCGTATACGTTCCACGCGCCTGGTAACACGCTCTCGCTCCAGATCGTGAGCCAGGTGGCGATCCCGGAGCAGGTAGCCGGATGTGCCCCTCAGCGCAAACTCGGGGTCGGGAACGCCGTCGCGGACTGGGTCACGTTCCTGACGACGCATCCCGGTCTCGTGGCGTCTGCGCCCGAGCCCGCTACCGTCGGTGGCTACTCGGGCACGAGGGTCACGTTCCACGTCGCGGGGACCTGGACCGAGACCTGTCCTCGGAGCATCGGGCCTGCCGTATTCCTGATCACTGACAACGGGCCAACGCCGGATCGCACCTATTGGATCGACGACCAGTACACGACGTTCACGATCCTCGACGTAGCCGGTGAGACGGTGATCATTCACGTCGAGAGCGCCACAAGCCCCGCAGCGCAGGCTCGGGACCGGCAGACCGTGCAGCCGATCATCGACTCATTCACGTTCACGCCGGGCGGCTGAACCGCATCGGCCTGCGCGCTCGCGGGAGTCTCGCCTAGAGGTTCCCGCGCCGCGCCTGTTCGATCTCGATGGCCTCGAACAACGCCTTGAAGTTGCCGACACCAAATCCGCGGGATCCGTGCCGCTCGATGATCTCGAAGAAGAACGTCGGGCGATCCTGAATCGGGCGGGTGAAGATCTGGAGGAGGTAGCCCTCTTCATCGCGGTCAGCCTCGATGCCGAGTGCCTCGAGCACATCCATCGGCACCCCGACATCGCCCACGCGATCAGCGAGCGTCTCGTAGTAGGCGTGGGGCATCCCCAGGAACTCGATGCCGTTTTCGCGGAGTCTCCGGACCGTGGTCACGATGTCGTCGGTCCGCAGGGCAACGTGCTGC
>JANMNF010000254.1:0-3462 GCA_031373765.1 Chloroflexota bacterium | reverse complement strand
CCGACGAGCACCGGGCCGATCGAGGGGCTCACAACCACTTCCCCAAGCACGCATGTACCCAGCGCTCCAGGGAGTGCGTGTGACCGATGCCAGCTGAATCCGTCGTCGGATAGCCAGACGGCCACATCGCAGCCTCCCGTTGGTGATCCAACGGCCACGAATCCGCCCTGATACCCCACGAGATCCTCGACCACGCCGTCGATGCCACTGTCGAGGGGCCCGACCTCCCAGTGCGCGCCGCCGTCCGTGGAGCGCCACACATGCGCCACGCCACGAATGTCCGAACCGGCCGGAGCGCTCTGGTCTGGCCCGAACCGACTGTCATGGATCCCGATCGCGACGATCCCTGCGGCGGATTCCGCCATAGCGTTGATCTGCAGACCGTCGAACTTCTCCTGATCGTCGGCGGACCGCGCCCACCCGATGCCATCCTCGGTAAGGACCGCGGACCCGAACTCTGTCGATCCCCAGGCCACGAACCCCGAGCTGGCGTGGATCACGCGGCTCAGACCCGGCTCGAGGCCGTATTGGTTCTCGAACCAGACGGCTCGCCGCTCCCAACGTGTCCCCGTGGCCGCGACCGAGGTGGATGGCGCCGGCGTCACGATCGGCGTCGTGATCGGCGCCCCTGAGGACGGCGTTGGCGAGCCCGGAGACGTTGCCGATACCGGCGACTTCGTGGAGCCACATCCGCCCACGAGCACAGCCAGAACGGCCGCGACCATGGCTAGTCTTGTTCGCACGGTTCCCCTTACGCACTCAATGTGTCTCGGTCGACGGCGCGGACTGTGCCGTGCCCGACGTCGAGAGACGCTCGGCACCAATCTCGTGTTGCAGTCAGGCGGGGCGGGGCGTCATCTGGCGGCCGGCGTCGATCGCCATCAGGCCGACCCGGGCAAAGGCTACGAGCATGAGGCCCCCACCGATCAGGGCAACGAAACCGCCGACCTGGTGCAGCGCCGGCGTGTCCATCGAGGTGTAGGCGAAGACGGAGTTCACGAGCCCGCCGGCGACAACCGCGAGCAGCAGCCCGGCCAGGAAGAACGCCGCTGTCCGTCGCGGTCGCCCCGGCGCTCGGAGGAGCCCGATGAGGGAGAGGAGCCCGCCCACGAGCAAGCCAAGGCCGCCCACCAGGAACGAGACGACGGCCGGGCCGTTCTCCAGCGGGTCGTAGGTCAGCGTGCTCGAGATCGCGGCGGATACGGTCGAGCTCAGCAACCCGACGGAAAGGAGCCCAAGCCCGAGCCGAATGGAGCGGCCGTTCAAGGGCGATGGTCCCGAAAGACCGATCAACCCCATCCCGATACCGGCGAGCCCTAACGCGACAGCCAGAACCAGGTCGCCAGGGTTCGTGGACCCGAGGTCCGGGGACCCGAGCCCGACGGAGCCGCCCGTCGCCGCAATAATACCGACCACGACAAAGAGCCCGCAGGCCCCGACGACCATCAGGCCGCCGACCAGTCCAAGACGCATGGCGGATTCCCTTCCCATTCGTGTCGGCCCAAATTCGGACCGCAGGGGCACCATGCCTCACGACCTCTGCGGCAGGACTGCGGCGGAATCCGGCGAGGTCGCGACTCGGAACGCTAGTCCGCCGGAGTCGTCTCCAGCCGCTGGCGTGGGCGGTCCTCGTTGCCGGGCGCCGGCAACCGTGGCGCTTCGGTCATGCAGGACTCCGAGACGGCCGTCATCGCCGACCGATCTCGCGGCCTGACCTTGACCATCAGCGACGTCACGGCCTCACTCGCGAGCGACGGCGTGGCGATTGGCGTCGCTCACCTGCGCGCAACGATCCATGCCGACCGTGACATCGCCTTGCAGCCGGGCTCGAAGATCGACAATCCGCGATTCCAGTTCCTGGTGCCGTACACGTCCCCGCTCGATCTTACGGTCGGTGCTGACAGCCCCGTATCGCTGACCAGGGGCCAGGACTCGATCTGGGATCTGACCTACACGGTCCCAGCTCAGCTCCTCGGCCCCTATGCCGGAACCGAACGGGCGCCGGGTGCCGGCGAGTGGACGCTCCACATCTCCTTCGTTGACGCCGCCGGAGCCGATTACCTCCTGGAGAAGTCGATCACCGTGGCCGCTACGCCCTGACGGAATCGTCGATCACCGCGGAAGCGGCTGCCAATGCATCGTTCTCGGTTCGCCATGCGCTGCCGACCGCGAATTTCTGCGGCCTGAACCCGCGTAGAATTCGGAGCCCATGGCGACCTTGCGGCCGTTCCGCGCCCTCCGCCCGCAGCCCGACCAGGCCGCGGCGATCGCGGCCGTGCCGTACGACGTCGTGAACACGGCCGAGGCGCGGGACCTTGCCTCGGGCAACCCGCTCAGCTTCCTGCGGGTCTCCCGGCCCGAGCTCGAGCTGCCGGCCGATACGGATCCCTACGCCGACGCGGTCTACGCGGCTGCGGCGGCCAACTTCGCCCGGTTGCGCTACGCCGCACCCCTCGTGGAGGAGGCGATGCCGAGCCTCTACGTCTATCGGCTTCACATGGGAATGCACGAGCAGACCGGGGTTGCTGCCTGCTTCTCGGTGGACGAATACGAACACGACGTGATCCGCAAGCACGAGCGGACGCGCAAGGACAAGGAGGACGACCGAACCCGGCACATCCTCACCTTGCGGGCACAGACCGGGCCCGTCCTGCTTACCTATCCGGCGTCCGGTGAGATCGGCGAGATCGTCACCCACGCAACCAGTGCGTCGCCGCTGTTCGATTTCACCGCACCGGATGGGATTACCCACACGGTGTGGCTCGTGGGCCCGGCGGATCGCGACGCGCTCATCGATGCGTTCGAGCGGATCCCGCTCCTCTACATCGCCGATGGCCACCACCGGGCAGCAAGCGCCGTGCGGGCGCGCCAGGCGCTCGCGGGGACGGCGGCGAATTCGGCCACCGGCGGCTCGGCCGCTGGTACGGAGCCGACCGCCGCGACGCCGCCGGCATCGACGCCGCCGGCATCGACGCCAGGTACCGACCCCGCCGGCCAGACCGAGGCGGACTCCTTCCTGGCCGTAGCCTTCCCCCACGATCAGATGCAGGTTCTCCCGTACCACCGCGTCGTGAAGGATCTGGCCGGGCAAACCCCAGCGGCCTTCCTTGCGGCGCTCTCGGCGCGCGCGGACGTGAGCCCCGGATCCGAGACCCCGGCCGGGAAGGGCGAGGTCTCGATGTACCTTGACGGTCGGTGGCACAGGCTTCGCCTTGCGCCGGCCCCGAGCGACGCCCCCGAAGCCGATCGGCTCGACGTCTCGTTGCTCCACGCCCAGGTCCTTGAACCGCTCCTGGGGATCGGGGATCCGCAGACGGACAAGCGGATCGATTTCGTCGGCGGAATTCGCGGCCCACAGGCCCTCGCTGCGCTCGTCGACAGTGGCGCGGCTGCCGTGGCCTTCGTGATGCACCCGGTGAGCGTCGAGGACCTGATGCGGATCGCCGATGCCGGCGGGATCAT
>JANMNF010000252.1:0-2953 GCA_031373765.1 Chloroflexota bacterium | reverse complement strand
CATCAGGCTCGCCTCGTTCATTCCGTTCTGGAGCCCGTTCGTGATGTTCACGCGGTTGACCGTCGGGCGCGTGGAACCGTGGGAACTCATCCTGGCCTACGCCCTGCTCATCCTGTCCATCGGTCTCGTGGCGGCGCTCGCAATCCGCGTCTACGCAGCCGGCGTCCTGCTCTACGGACAGCGACCAGGGCCACGCCGGATCCTCCAAGCCGTCATCAACCCGAACGGCTGACCGGCCGCGGTCGAGCCCTCCGCGGCCGGATCCGCGCGACTGCACCCCGCGAGGCACCTGTGCGTCACGCTGAGTCGGGTGGGCTCTTGAGGTCGCTCCTTCCTGGTTCGAGATCGTCGAGCCCGAGGGGCAGCCGTCGGATCACCGCCAAGACGGGAGCGCTGGCCGCGCGACCGAGGTCATCCGTGGACTGAGCGTCGTCTCCCGGACCCCGAAGTCGGGTCATACCCTCAGTCGTCGATGGGATGAACCGCCACAGGCGACTTCGAACGCCCGGCAGATACGGTCCTGATCGATGCCTCGCCAGCACCCCGGCGAGGCCCTGAGCGACGACGGCATCGAACAGCGCCCGCCCTTCACCCGGGATCGCGGGGACGGTCAGCACTTCGTCGCCGGGCCGGAGGGTTCGCCGCAGCTGTTGACGTCGACGTTCAAGAGGCTGGTTGAGCAGGGAGACGCCGTCGAGGTGCAGGAGGTCGAACGCCAGGAACGCCACGGGTCGGCCCGGCTCGCCGGCCAGCCGCCGGGCGAGTTCGGATGGATCCGCCGTTCCGGTCGTGTCCGCAACGACGAGCTCGCCATCCAGCACGGCGGATCGAGCCGCAACGCGAACGCCAAGTCCGGTCAATTCGATGGGCACGATGGACAGCACCGAACCGTCGAGATGGTGGAAGACGACATCGCCACCGCCCGGTTCATCGCCGGGCCCGATGATCGCGAGGACGCGAAGGCCTCCCCATGACGGCTCGAACAGGTGGTCGGCCGAATCAAACGGCTCCGTCACGGTTCGGGCAAGCATCGGGCGCAGCGTTGTCGGCGGGTTCGGCAGCGCCGCACTGAGCCGCAGCGAAAGCTGATCGGTCATCGCCGCCCGATGGTAGCCGGTAGACTCCGGGTGGGCGTCCCCCGGAGTTCTATCGGAGTATCAAATTGCCACCGATTGCCAAGCGGGATCTCGTTCCTGACGATCTGTATCGCCTGCGGGTCCCGACCGATCCTCGCCTCGCACCCGACGGACGATCGATCGTCTGCAAGGTCAAGACGTCCGCGCCAGCCCACGACGGTTATCGATCCGCGATCTGGCGCGTGCCGCTGGACCCGTCGGGCGCGGCTTCGGGGCCGCCGGAGCGCCTCACGATCGGCGTCCGTAACGATGGTCGTGCCCGCTTCGCGCCGGATGGCAAAACCCTCGCATTCCTGAGCGATCGCCGAAAGGTCGTCGAAGAGGAGCTCGGTGGTGCGCGGGATCGGGAGGACGCCTCCCAGGTCCACCTCCTGCCCCTGGATCGCCCAGGAGAAGCGCAGCGCCTCACGAACCTCCCGCGCGGCGTCGATGACTACGCGTGGTCCCCGGATGGAACGCAACTCGCCCTGATCTCCTCGTCGCGTGGAGCGGATCGCGTGACCGACGATCGATTGCGCCGCCGCCTCAGGGACCCGGGGCCGGAGAAGCCACCGACGAGCGATTACTGGTTCTTCGATCGACTCGGCTATCAACTCAACGGAGCCGGTGTCATCTCGGTCCGAACCTCGCACCTATGGGTCGTCGACGTGGCGACCGGCGATGCCCGGCGCCTGACCGACCTGGCATCGGGTGTGTCGGGCCCGGCGTGGTCACCCGACGGCACGCGCATTGCCGTGACCGCCGGCAGGACACGCGATCACGATCTATCGTCCGACTCGCGGGTCGTGATCGTCGATGTGGCGACCCGAGCCCAGACCCCCGTCGCTGCGCGTCGGCAGGCCTACTTCCATCTGGCCACGTGGTTGGGTCAGGGCACCGAGCTGGCAGTCCTCGGCGGCGACATGCCGCATGCGGGCTATCGAGCCGACATCTGGGTCTTTCCAGCCGATGGGTCTGATCCGGATGGCGGTCGAAACGTCTCGGGCCGTCACGACATCATGCCGAGCGCCGGGATGAACAGTGACGTGACTGTGGGAGAGGACGCGCGCCTCATCCCGACCCGTGATGGCAGCGCGGTCCATTTCACCGCCCCGATTTCCGGCTCCTATCAGGTGTGGCGCATCGAGCTCGATAGTGGCGATCTGGAGCAGATCACGAGCGGTCAGCACTTCGTGTCCGGATTCGATGTCCTCGAACGGGCGAATGGCGATGTCCTGATCGGTGCGCTCCGCTCGACGCCAACCGCGTTTCCCGAGCTGCATACGGCACGGATCGCGAAGGCCAGTGGCGCCGGTCGTGGTCGCGCCCGTGGCACAACCAGTTCGGCAGCCGAGCTGACGGCCGTGTCGACGTTCAACGCCGAGCTCGCGGGCGAGCTCGAGCTACGGCCCGCGGGCGAGCGTTCAGTGATCGTCGATGGCCGCTCGATCCAGGGCTGGCTCATTCCTGCCGGTCCCGGGAAGCGACCCGTCGTTGTCCAGATCCACGGCGGGCCGCACACCCTGTACGGCTGGTCGCCATTCCTCGAATTCCAGGTGCTCGCCGCGGCCGGCATCTCGGTCTTCTATTGCAACCCCCGCGGATCCGAGGGCTACGGGCTCGCGTTCAACGAGGCCAACCTTGCGGATTGGGGCGATGGGCCGATGCAGGACGTCATCGCCGGCGTCGACGCGCTGGTCGGCGATGGACTCGCGGATCCGGATCGGCTCGGGGTGACCGGCGGTTCGTACGGTGGATACCTGACCAACTGGATCATCGGCCACGACCAGCGTTTCCGCGCCGCGCTCGCGGCCCGATCCGTCAATGACATGTCGATG
>JANMNF010000249.1:0-5953 GCA_031373765.1 Chloroflexota bacterium | reverse complement strand
TGAGACCGGCCGAGCCGCGGAACTTGCCCTGGCCATGACCGGGCTGATCGGGGGCGATCGAGCAGGTCCCGATCAGGGAGTCCGGCGGTGACTCAGCGGTCCGTGCGTCGACCCCGCGACGGATTCGCCGCGCGACTGCTCCTCGTGATCCTGGTCGCCTCTGCCTGTTCGGTTCCACCCTCGGCAGAACCAGCAGGTCCAACGCCGCCGCCAGGCGCATCGGCCGTAGCCACCGGAACCGCTGGCCCAGCGCAATCCGACGCAAGCGCCGGGCCAACCACGGCGCCCACCCCGGCCGGCTCACCTCCGCCGCCCTTTGTCCCGGCCGCGGTCTCCGTGAAGCTCGTACCGATAGCCACGGTGGACGGAGCGCCGCTGGCGTTTGCGGCGCCGCCAGACGGGTCCGGCCGGCTGTTCGTCGGGACCAAGGAGGGCCGGATCTGGGTGCTCGATGGCAGGTCAGTGAGGCCCGATCCCCTCCTCGACATTCGCAAGCTCGTGTCGTCAGGGGGCGAACAGGGACTCCTCGGCGTTGCCGTGCACCCGGACTTTCCGTCGGACCCGCGGGTTTTCGTCGATTACACAGACACGGGCGGCAACACGGTCGTCTCATCGTTTCGGCTGTCGGGCTCGAGCCCGGAGCGCCTCGACCCAACCACCGAACAATGGATCCTCCGGGTCAATCAGCCCTACGCGAACCACAACGGGGGCGCGGTCGCGTTCGGGCCGGACGGCATGCTCTACGTGTCCCTCGGCGACGGCGGTAGTGGCGGTGATCCCGAGGGCAACGGGCAACGACTCGACACCCTGCTCGGCAAGGTCCTGCGGCTCGACATCAACGTACCTGCCGGCAACTCGGCGACATACCGGATCCCCCTCGACAACCCGTTCGTCGGCCGAGCCGGGGTCCGCGAAGAGATCTGGCTCCTCGGCCTGCGCAACCCGTGGCGAATGAGCTTCGATCGAGTGACCGGCGACCTGTGGATCGGCGATGTCGGGCAGGGTGACTGGGAAGAAATCGATGTCGCGCGCGCCGGGATCGGCGGGACGAACTTCGGCTGGAACGTTGCGGAAGGCAACCATTGCTTCAAGCCATCCCGGAACTGCCTTACAACGGGTCTGACGCTACCGGTGACCGAGTATGGCCACAACCTTGGATGCACGGTCATCGGGGGCGCCGTCTACCGCGGAACCGTGCAGACCCCGCTGTTGGGCGGCTATCTGTTCGCCGACTACTGCTCGGGTAGGGCCTGGGCCGTCGCCGCGGACGGGAACGGGCCGGTCAAGCCGGTCCGGGTTGGCACGTTCGGATCCGGGATCGTCGCGTTCGGGGAGGACGAGGCAGGTGAGATCTACGTCGCGAACCTGGACGGCACCGTCTCCCGGGTGGTCGCCTCCGTACGCTAGGCCGGTCAGGCCCCGCCGGCCGGAGCGGCAACGGGCCGAGTCGGTGATGCCATCGGGCGCAGGTACAGCCACAGCACCCCGACCACGTAGCCGACGTGGACGATGAGGGTCAGCACCTCCGGGGAGGCGCTGTAGCCGACGATGGCCCGCAGGAACTGGCCGATCCCCTCGTCGTGGGAAAGCACGCTGCTGATGTCGAACGCGGGCTGCGCACCGGGGACCGCGATCCCGGAGATCCCGGCGACCTCGATGAGCTCGTGGACCGCCTTGGACAGGAGCCCGGCTGCAATGAAGACCAGCGCGATGCCGGTCCATCGGAAGAACTTGCGCAGATCGACGGCCCGACTGCCGCGATAGAAACCCCAGCCGATCACCGAGGCGATACCGAGCCCGATGACCGCTCCGAGCCCGACGCTACCCGCCGACGCGGTCAGCGAGGTTGCCTGACCGGCCAGGAAGAGCGCGGTTTCGACGCCCTCTCGGATGACCGCGGTGAAGGCCAGGACAGCGAGGCCCCATCCGGTCCCCTCGCTGAGCGTGCGGTCCACCGCTGATTGCAGCTCGCCCTTGAGGCCGGCCGACTGGCGACGCATCCAGAACAACATCCAGGTGACCACGGCCGCCGCGACCAGCATCGTGATGCCTTCGAACAGCTGCTCGTACGGGGCCTCGAGCGCTCCGACCGTGACGAATAGCGCCCCGCCCACGGCGATGCTCACCACGATCGCACCGACCGTACCGAGCCAGATCTTGGGAGCCTGTCGACCGTTCCCCGTGCGCACGAGATACGCGAGCACGATTGCCACGATGAGCGCGGCCTCGACGCCTTCTCGAACGCCGATGAGCGCGCCACTGATCAATGCGCCGATATCCAATGCAGCAACTCCAGGTGAGCGGCGCGGGTCATGACTTGGGAACCACGGCGCCCCAAAATCCTAGCCCGCGACTCGGAATTCCGCAAGCGCCCTTGTCGATGCGTGACAGGGCGCCTTACAGGCCCGCCTCAGCTCGCGCGGGGGTCGGCCTTGTCCGGGTCGATACCGAGTTTCGCGATCGCGGCAGCCGCCTCTTCGCCGGTGATCTGCCCATCCCGGGCAAGCGCGGACATTGCGGCCGCAGCGACGTGCGGTGCGTCGATCTCGAAGTAGGAGCGGAGTGCCTCGCGTGTGTCGCTTCGCCCGAACCCATCGGTCCCGAGCGCCACGAACGTTGCCGGGACCCACGGCTCGACGCCCTGCGGAAGGGTGGCCATCCAGTCCGACGCTGCGACCACCGGACCGCCGTCGGCACCGAGGATCTTGGCGATGTACGGAACGCGCGGCTGCTCGGCGGGGTGGAGTCGGTTCCAGCGATCGATGTCGAGGGCCTCGCGCCGGAGCAGCGGGAATGACGGCGCGGAGTAGACCTCGGCCGCGACCCCGAACTCCTCGGCCAGCAGCGCCCGCGCCGCGATCACGGTCTGGAGGATGGCCCCGGAGCCGACCAGGCGAACCTTCCGGGCCCCCTTCTTGAGCTTGGGTGCCTCGGTGAAGCGGTAGATGCCCTTGAGCAGCCCCTCGTCGATGCCTGCTGGTTTCGGCGGCTGCGCGTAGTTGTCGTTGTAGAGCGTCACGTAATAGAAGACGTCCTCGCCCTTGACGTACATCCGCTCGATGCCGTCGCGCACAACCGCGGCCAGCTCGTAGGCGAATGCCGGGTCGTACTGGCGGACGTTCGGGACCGTGGATGCAAGGACCTGGCTGTGGCCGTCGTCATGCTGGAGACCCTCACCGGCGAGCGTCGTGCGGCCTGCGGTCGCGCCCATCAGGAAGCCCCGGCCTCGGGCATCGCCGAGGGCCCAGATCTGATCGCCCGTCCGCTGGAACCCGAACATCGAATAGAAGATGTAGAACGGAATCATCGGATGGCCGTGGGTCGCATAGGACGTCGCGGCGGCGGTGAAGCTCGCCACGGATCCGGCCTCCGTGATGCCCTCCTCGAGGACCTGACCGTCAACCGCCTCGCGGTACTTCATGACGAGTTCGGAATCGACAGGCGAGTAACGCTGACCACCCGAGGCATAGATCCCGACTTCGTTGAAGAGCGGGTCCAGTCCGAATGTTCGGGCTTCATCCGGGATGATCGGGACGATCCGCGGACCGAGGTCCGGGTCCCGGATCAGGTTCCGAAGGAGCCGGGCAAAGACCATCGTCGTTGACACCGCAGTCGGACTTCCGCCCGCGAACTCGGCGTCGAATGACGGCTTCGGCGCAGGCAGCGGCGCCCCTCGGACCACGCGCTTGGGAAGATCTCCACCGAGCGCCTTGCGCCGCTCGTGGAGATACTCGACCTCCTCCGAGTCAGGGCCCGGGTGGTAGTACGGAGCGTCCTTCAGGTGGCTGTCCGGGATCGGGAGTTCCAGGCGATCACGGAAGATCCGGAGCTCGGCCTCGGACAGCTTCTTGGCCTGGTGGGTGATGTTGCGTGCCTCGACGCCCGGCCCGAGCGTCCAGCCCTTGACCGTCTTGGCCAGGATCACAGTCGGAACGCCGCGATGCTCGGTCGCCTGCTTGTAGGCGGCGTAGACCTTGTGATAGTCGTGCCCGCCGCGGCGGAGCTTGGCCAGGTCGTCGTCGGTGAGGTGCTCGACCAGCTTGCCGAGGCGCGGGTCCGGCCCGAAGAAGTTCTCCCGGATGTAGGCGCCACCCGCGACCGAGTACTTCTGGAACTCACCGTCGACCGTCGTGTTCATCTTCTCGACCAGGGCGCCATCGACGTCACGTGCCAGAAGGCTGTCCCACTCGCGGCCCCAGACGACCTTGATGACGTTCCACCCGGAGCCGCGGAAGACGGCTTCCAGCTCCTGGATGATCTTGCCGTTGCCCCGAACCGGCCCGTCGAGCCGCTGGAGATTGCAGTTGACGACGAAGGTCAGGTTGTCGAGGCCCTCGCGAGCGGCGACGTGGAGCGCGCCGAGCGCTTCGGGCTCGTCGGTCTCGCCATCACCGAGGAACGCCCAGACGCGCGACTTCGAGGTATCGAGCAGGCCGCGATTCTCGAGGTACCGGTTGTAGCGGGCCTGGTAGATCGCGCTGATCGGTCCGATGCCCATCGAGACCGTCGGGAATTCCCAGAAGTCCGGCATGAGCCTCGGGTGGGGATAGGACGACAGCCCGTCCTGGGGCGGCGTCTCGCGCCGGAAGTGATCCAGCTGCGCCTCGCTCAGCCGGCCCTCGAGGAACGCACGGGCATAGATCCCGGGCGCTGCGTGGCCCTGGTAGAAGATCTGGTCGCCACTCCCCTCCCCGTCCTTGCCCCGGAAGAAGTGGTTGAACCCGACTTCGTAGAGGGTGGCGGCCGAGGCGTACGTGGCGAGGTGCCCGCCGATCCCGGGAAACTGCGAGTTGGCCCGGAGGACCATCGCCACGGCGTTCCAGCGGATCAATCGGCGGATCCGGCGCTCGATACCCTCGTCGCCCGGGAAGAACGGCTCTTGTTCCGGGCTGATCGTGTTGATGTAGCGGGTATTGGTCAGGGGCGGCAGGCCAACCTGCAGCTGGCGCGCCCGCTTGAGCAACTTGAACAGCAGGAAGCGCGCTCGAGTCTCGCCCTCATCCTTGACGACCTGGTCGAGCGATTCGATCCACTCGGTGGTTTCGGTGCTGTCAAGGTCGGGCAGTTGCTGCTTGAATTCATCGATGTACATGCGCCGGAAAGGGTAGCCCATGCCGGGCGTGAGCGCCCCGTTCCGATCAGGTTGTCGCAACGTTGCAAGACGGAGTCGGCAGCGCCGATCCGGTCCGACCCGGCGACGGGTTCCGACCTTGTTCCGGTCCAAACAGGGCTGTGCTAGCGTCGTGGCATGCACGAATTCGACCCGCGGACGGCCCTCATCGTCGTTGACATGCAGAACGACTTCGCGGATCCGAAGGGATCGCTCAGTGTGGCCGGTGGCGCCGACGCGATCACTGTCGTGAATGCGGCAGCATGGGCCGCGATCCGGGCAGGAGCCTTCGTGGTGTATACGCAGGACTGGCATCCGGAACACACCCCCCACTTCGCGCAGGACGGCGGGATCTGGCCGGTCCATTGCGTTGGCGGCGCCTGGGGTTCGGTGTTGCATCCCGCGCTCGAGGTCGTCGGGCCGAGTGTCCGCAAGGGCGCGAACGGCGAGGACGGCTACTCGGGATTCACGATGCGGGATGCGACGTCGTCGACCGAGATGCCGACTGAGCTCGATGCCCTCCTGCGTGTCCGCTCCATCGAACGGGTCGTGGTCTGCGGCCTCGCCACAGACTACTGCGTGAAGGCGACCGCGCTGGACGCGGTCAGGCTGGGCTACGAGACAACGACGCTCCTCGATGGCATCGCGGCAGTCGACCTGGCGCCCGGCGACGGCGATCGGGCACTCGAGGCGATGCGCGCGGCGGGCGTCGCGCTGGCCTTCTCGGACGGATCGAGCCCGACCTGACGATGCGTCGTAACTGCCGGGCCCCGGTCGGCATATCCGGCTGCCGAAGAGGAGCCTGACCGGTGCAGATTCACCTCGTCGACGCAACCTACGAGC
>JANMNF010000247.1:0-24334 GCA_031373765.1 Chloroflexota bacterium | reverse complement strand
TCGACATCGATCGCCCAGCCCGCGTCCTCGCGAAGCTCGTGGAGCGTGACGTCAGCGCCGACAGCCCGCGCAATCTCGTACAGGCTCTGGTAGCCCGGCCAGGTCACGATCGCGTGGTCGCCCGGGCCGAGCAGGACGTTGACGAGGGCGAAGATCCCCTCCTCAGCCCCGCTCAGGACCTGGACATCGTCCGGCGTCGCGGTTTCGTAGAGCGCGGCGATCTCGCGGCGCAGGAGCGGGTGGCCCGGTGCCTCGGTGTAGCCAAGGTGCAGGTCGCGCCACAGGGCGGCCGTCTCGTCGTCGGCATGCTCGAGGAGCTCGGACATCGACCAGCCCTGGACGTCGCTGGCGCACAGCAAGTGCTTGACCGCAAATTCCCAGCGGGCGAAATAGCGTTCCAGTTCAAATTCGGCGATGCGCATGCGTGCATCATGCCCGGCCGAGCCCGGGCCCGTATCCTGCGGGACATGTCGGACCCTTCGCCCACGCCCATGCCCACACCCATCGTTATCGTCGGATCGCCGACCGCGCTCGGCGGCCACTTCGGGGGCATGGAGCGGACGCCGGGCGAGTTGCGTGCGCTCGATGTCATCGGCCGGATCCGGAATCGTCCGGGCCTCGCCGGTGGTTCGATCCGCGATGCGGGCGACGCGCCGAACGACCCGGGCTGGGCACCCGATCCGGATCCGCGCGCCAAGAACCGGGCCTTGATCTGCGCCTATCTGCCGCGCCTAGCCGAAACGGTCCGGACAGCGCTCGCGCCCGCGGCGGTCGATGGATCGGAGGGCCCCGCGACGCGCCTGCTGCTCCTCGGCGGCGACTGCACGTCGCATGCCGGCGCGCTGGCGGGTCTGCGTGCCGCGCGACCAACCACGCGGTTCGGCCTCGCCTGGTTCGATGCGCACGGGGACTTCAACACGCCCGACACCACGCCCTCCGGCAACGTCTGGGGCATGCCGTTCGCGATGATGGTCGGCCGGGGTGATCCGGATCTGCTGGAAGCCGCCGCGGCACCGAGCGTGGACGAGGGCGATGCGGCGCTGCTCGGCGGCCAGGTCCTCGACGAACACGAATCGAGAAGGCTCGCCGCCAGCCGCGTGGCTCATTTCGGCGCGGGGATGCTCGGCACCGACGCCGGCATGGCGGCGCTAGGTGCGTGGGCACGGACCGTGGCGCGCCGTGTGGATGCGTTCTACATCGCCTTCGACATGGATGCGCTCGACGGCGCCGACGGCTGGGCGCTCACGATGCCGGAGCCGGGCGGGTTGTCACTCGAGACGGCGGTCGAGGCCGTCCGGACGATCGCGGCGGCCTCCCCGATCGCAGGGTTCGGGGCAACGGCTGTCCTCATCGGGAAGGGTGGCGATCCAGAGCGAACCGCGGACGCCGTCGCAATCCTCGCGGAGACCGCGCTGAGCTGAGACTCCTCGCCGAGGTGGCGCCTGAGCCTCGCGTCAAGTGAGCGCCGCGGGCGCCTCAGGGCTCAGCCGCCGGCGGTCACGTGGAACATCGCGGCACACAGGAGCGTGAAGTCGGCGGCGCTGATGCCGAGACCCGTGACGCGCCAGGACGGATTGGCGCCGCGGTCGACATCGAGGACAAGTCCCGTGCCCTCTTGTCCAAGTTCGCCGACCTGGTCCCCGAACGCGGCAGGTCCGATGACCGCGTCACGCGGCGCGCAGACGTTGATGTCGGTGCCAAGACCATCGCAGACGTTGCCCTCAGCGATCGCGAGGTGCGCGTTGCCCGGCCCGCGATACGTGATGTTGAGGTGGCCGCCGTTGGCTACCCGAAAACTGCCGGTTTCCACGAACCAACCGGCCGGAAGCACCGCGCAATAGACCGGCCACGACATCGTTGCCGCCGCCTGGTCGAAGAACGCCCGATTCTTGGCATCTCCGCTGCACGCGTTCGCAAGATCCGACGGAGACGGTGACGCGCCCTCGTCAGTCGCGGTTTCCGTGGGGCCCGGATCCGGCGTGGGCGTCGGAACGTCCGGAATCGACGGCCCAACGGTCGGGACCACCGACGCGGGCGCCGTCGCGCCACTGCTCTGCGGCCCGGTTGGCGGATTGGTATTTGCGCTGCATCCGACGACAACGAAGGCCACAGCGATCGCGGCAATCGGAGAAAGGCGTCGGGCGACGCGGCGTACCGTGCGCACTCGATTCACGCAGAGAGCGTAGCACGACACGTCATGCGATCCGCCCGGCGGCGGCGTGCTCCTCCAACCTGCGGTCACATCCCGATACGGACAAATGCGGGATCGACGCCGAAAACCTCGCGGATCCGATCCGGTGCGAGGACCTCGCTCGGCGAGCCATCGGCCACCACCCGCCCGCGGTCCAGCAGGATGAGCCGGGGGAAGAAATGTGCGGCGAGGCCGAGATCGTGGAGGACCGCGAGGATGGTGGTCCCGTCACGTGCGTTGAGATCGCCGACCAACTCCATCACCTCCACCTGATGACGCAGATCGAGGTGGACGGTCGGCTCGTCGAGGACCAGAACGGGCGCGTCCTGTGCGACCGCCATCGCCAGCAGGACGAGCTGGCGCTCCCCCATCGACAGCTCACGAGCGTCACGCCCGAGCAGATGGCCGACACCAACCCGTTCGATGGCCGCCGCAACCGCCGCTCGATCACCGGGTCGCATGCCCCGAACGGGATGCTCATGAGGAAGCCGACCGAGCGCGACAACCTCCTCGACCGTCGTCGCGAACGGCAAGACGGGCAGTTGTGGCACAACCGCAAGACGTCGCGCCACGGCGATCCGCTCAAGGCGATCGACGCGGTCCCCGCCGAGCTCCACGGTTCCGGTCGCGGGTCGGAGCAATCCGGCGATCACCCGCAGCAGGGTTGACTTTCCGGCCCCGTTCGGCCCGATGATCGCCACTTGTTCGCCGGAATCGATCGTCAGGGTCACGTCCCGCAGCGCGGCGCGATCGCGATAGACGACCGATACCCCGTCGAGCCGGATCACAGTTCGTAGCCCGCATTGGCACGCCGGAGGAGCGCCAGGAAGAACGGGGCACCGACGACGGCGGTGACGACGCCGACGGGGATCTCGCCGAGCAGCCGGGCGACCAGGTCCGCACCGACCATCAGGCTCGCGCCGAGCAGCGCAGCCAGCGGGATCACGAGGCGGGCGTTGGGCCCCACGAGTAGTCGAACGACGTGGGGCGCCACGAGCCCGACGAACCCGATCAGCCCGGAGATCGCGACGGACGCTGCGGTCGCCAGCGACGCGACAGCCAGAAGAATCGCCCGCTCGCGACGGACGTCGATGCCGAGGTGGGCTGCGGCATCCTCGCCCAGGAGCAGGCCGTTGAGCGAGCGAGCCCGCGCCAGGATGACGATGCAGGCGATCACAATCAGCGGCGCCGCCACCCCAAGTCGACCCCAGGACGATGCCTCGAAGCCGCCGAGCAGGTAGGCGAAGATCTGGCGCAATCCCGTCCCCGACAGGTACATCGCCATCGCGAGCCCCGCGGCCAGCAAGGAGCTCACGGCGTAGCCGGTCAGGAGCAGGCTCGTCATCGGCGCACTCGACCCGACGCGTGACAGCCGATAGACCACGAAGACGGCGCCCAGAGCGCCGATGAACGCGAGAGCATGCAACAGGCCGAACTGGAGGATCAGCGTCCGGACGGGGATCAGGACCGCGACCGCCGCGCCGAGGGCCGCTCCCGACGCCGTGCCCAGCACGTACGGATCCGCGAGCGGGTTCCGCAACAGGCCCTGGAACGCGGCACCCGCGACCGCGAGTCCGCTGCCCACGAGCATGGCCGTCAGGACCCGCGGCAGTCGCAGGTCCATGACGATCGTCTCCGCGGCAGCCGTCCAGGTCGGCGTGATGTTCAGGCCGAGCAACCGGCGGCCGAGGATCCCGATGGTGTCGCCCGGCGGGATCACCACCGAGCCCACCGCGATTCCGGCCACCAGCGCAAGCGCAAGGAGGACCAGCCCGCTCACGCCCAAGAGGACCGGGCGACGCGCGAGGGTGGCGCGGATGCCAGAGCGAGGTCGCGGGCCGAGCAAACCGACCCGCGTTGCCGAGGTCAGGTCTGAACCTCCGGGTGCAGGGTGTTGATCAACGCCCGAAGGCCATCGACAAGCCGCGGCCCGGGCCGGGTGATGAGCGTGTCGTTGACGGGATAGATCGCCTTGTCCACGACTGCCTTGATCCCGGACCAGTTCGGACGCCCGATGACATCGGCCGGCGTGGTGTAGCCGCCATCCCCGAGGAGGATCACCGCCGGGTTGGCGGTGATGAGCTTCTCGAGCGAGATCTGGTAGCTCGCGTCGGTCGTGATCGGGTCGGCGCCGGCCAGGCGGAGGAGCTCGTCATAGAGGGAGCCCGCGGGGACCGTGTAGATATCCGAAGTCGCATCGATTTCGTAGAAGGTCAGGGGCTTCGGCAGACCCTGGGTGAGCGCGGCGAGCCGGTCGAATTCGGCCTGCATGGCTGCCGTAAGCGAGCTCGCCTCCTCCGCATATCCGGTTGCCGCGCCGATCGCTTCGATGCCCGACAGGGCATCGGCCACGGATTCCGCGTACAGGACGATCACCGGGATCCCGAGGCTCCGGAGCTGGGCAACCGCCGCGGGTGGCGTGAACCCGAGCCCTCCGGCAATGACGAGATCAGCACGCAGGCTGACGATCTTTTCGACGTCGGTGCCCTGGAATGTCGCCACGACGGGCAGCGCATCGGCGTCCGGCGGATACGGCGTGATGTCTTCGACCTTGGCGACCGTGCTCGGACCCGCGCCGATGGCGAACAGGGTTTCCGTGGCCGCCGGGGTGAGCGACACGATCCGGCTCGGCGCGGCGGCGAGTGTCACCTTCGTGCCTTCGTCGTCGACGATGGTGACCGGGAATGCGGGTGCGGGTGTTGCCGTTGCCGCGGGCGTGGGAGCCGGGGTCGCAAGCTGTGCGGTCGTCGCGACGGGCGTCGCGGCCGGACCGGCGCAGGCGGCAAGCACGAGGGCGAGGGTCAGCGGCGCAAGCCGGGCTGCGGCGGCGATGCGCGGGCGATGAGATCGGGCAAGAACGGTGCCGTCGCGCAGACGGCGAAGCGCGCGGAAGAACGCAAACGAGTGCATGGATTTGGGTCTCCGACCGAGGGATGAGGCGGGCCGATACGTCCGCCGGGTCGATGGGGACGGAGGGGGTCAGTCGGTCGGGTTCACCGTGGAGCCTGCCTTTCTCTCGAAGGTCGTGCATCCACCGGGTGTCGGCGACCGGACTTACGTCGCCGAAGCGACGATCACCGTAGCGGGACTGTGCCGGAGTTACACCGGCTTCGCGACAACTCGGGGGACCGCCCGATTGAGCGATCAGCGCGAACTGTAGCACCGCCGATGCGCAGGTGATCCGGGGATAAGCGTCGACCTCGACACTGGCAGCCTCCGCCCTCCTCCCGCCCCCCGCCGGAGGAGGTATCGCAATGAGATCGAGGCTACGCCGGGTCGTGATTCTCGGGCCGCCGCTGGTCATGGTTCTCGCCACTGCATCTGGGTTCCGGAGCGCACCACGTGTCGCTGCCGGGAGCCTGCCGCTACCGACCCAGCTGATCGAGTGCGCACCCGCGGCAGCTACGAGGGCTGGCGCACCCGTATCGGGCGATGGCACATGGTGGAGTCAGCAACCGAACACGGACTCGCAGGGATCGCTGACGGGCTGGACCGTCACGATCGGGGCACCACGGGCGCGTTCGATGGCCGTGGGTCTTCCGCCGGGCAGCTTCGTTTCCGGGCCAATCCGGGGCCGTGTCGTGGCATCGGTCGAGGATGGGACGCAATCGACCATCCGGATCATCGACACCGCGGCGCGGTGCGCCCGGTCACTCCGGATCGATGGGTCCATCGCTCGTCGCGCGGTGCTCATGCCGGATGGCAACGCCGCCCTGGTGCATCTGCTGGAGCGTGGGACGCGGGCCGATCTCGGGATCTGGCGTGTGCCCCTCGACGGGTCGCGCCAAAGTCGGCTACTCGTCCCACCGACACAGGCGGCGCTTCGGTCGGCCGGGATCAAGCGCGTCTGGTCAACCGATCTGCGGGTCTCCGTCGATGGGGCTCGACTCGCGGTTCAGTCCTGTGACCCCGACCACTGCCTGACCCGAGTGCTCGATTTCGAGACGGGGTCGATGGCCACGATCAGTGGCGAGCACGGAAGCGTCGTCGACATGCTCGGTAGGACGCTGATCACCCGGGCAGCGTGTCCCGGCCTCCCGTGCGACATCCTCGCGTGGGATCTCAGGACGGGACGGTCGAAGACGATCGCGACCGGTACGTCGGGTGCGGCGGTTACGCACGATGGTCGGGTCGTCGTGATCCGTCGCACGGTTGACGGGACCACCACGGCGACCCTCGTGGAACTTGACAGCGGCCGACGCCTCGCGCTCGGTGACCTCGAGCGCGGCGTCTTCCTGCAGGACGGCACCGGGACAACGGGGATCGAAACGCCGTCCGATGCGATCGGACTGATCCGCCCCGGCGGACCACCGACGTTCCTCGACATCGAACCGTCACCCGCCTGGGCCAGGGGGAATCGACCGTGATCAGGCACATCCGTAGCAACGTCTACCGCTCGGTCCTGCTGGGCATCCTGCTGATGGCGATCGCCGCGGGCAGCGCAACCGCACATGGGCCCGATCCGCTGCTTGGTGGGGCACTCTGGGCGCAGGATCAGGCCGTCACCTACCAGTGGCGCGCGGCCCAGGCACCGCCGGCATGGATGGCCACCGCCATCGACAACGCGGCCGCCGATACCCGCAACACAAGGGGCTCACGGGCCGCGACCTTCGCCCGCGTGTCATCCGGTTCTGCAAGCACCATCGCGTATGGCGAACCGACCGGCTGCTCGTCAGCTGGCATCGCCTGCGCGGATCGGTCGGGGGCACCCACGAGTTTCAAGATGGCGTTCCGCGCCCAGAACTACGTCTTCGATTGGGGGACGCTCCGCTGGTGCGAAGGACTGGCAACGATCGCCAACGGCTGCTTCGACGCGGAGACGATCGCGCTCGATGAGTTCGGACACATCGAGGATCTCGGTCACCACATGAACAACAACAACAACTCGGACTATCTGGACGCCGTCGTCCAGGCGCTCAGTCACGCACGACCGGACACCGGCTGGTTCGCGCACGGGTTTGCACCATGCGACGTGGCCCGTCTCCAGTTGGAGTACGACCGACAGACCGCCAGCGCCCTCTTTTCGTCCTGTCTCGCGATAGCCACAACCACGACGCTCGGCGCGTCTTCCACCAGTGTCTGGGTTGGGGACGCAGTCAAGTTCACGGCCACCCTGAAGACGACCAGCGCGTCGGCGAATCGGGCATTGAAGAGCGATCCCGTCAGTGCCCGCTCAGTCGTGCTCAAGCGGCGGGTCGTTGGGTCCACCACCTGGACGAACATCGGGGCCATGACCCCGAGCGGAACGACGGAGGGAACATACGTGCTCACGGTCTCACCCACGGCGACCTACGAGTGGTTGGCCGCGTTTGTCCCGGCGACCGGGGATGGTGTGCTCGCCTCCCTTTCGGGCGTCATCAAGGTCACGGTGAGCGGGTGCAGCGGAACTGGCTGTCCCAGCCGGATCGTCGAATGACGCGTGAACTCAACCTCGCCTTCGCCGGGCCGATCGCCGGTCTGACGCTCCTCGCAATGGTCGGACTGATGGGCTGTACGTCGGCCCCCGGAGCCCAGGGCACGACCGGTGTGACGCCTACCGACACGCCGGTGGGGCCGACCGCCGCCCTGACGGACGTGCCTTCCAACCCGGTACTCCGCCCGATCGCCGAAATCGTGACCGCCCAGGGCGCCGTCCTGGGTGCGCTCGGCACGTACGTGATGGATGGGGCGGGCAGCGACGCGCCGTGGCTTCCGTTCTCGACGATCCCGTTCGTTGAGGCCAGCACTGCCGACACGTTCCAGATCCGGTTCGCGGACGGAGCGGCCATCGGGGACGTTTCGACGGTCTTCGCCGCTGCGGCCGATACAAGCGGTGCGAGTCCACAGGGCGTCCCCGTGGCCAGTCGCGCCGCGGATGGATCATCGGTCACCGTGGGGCCACTCCCGTCGGGACAATGGGTCCTGGAGGCTCGCATCTTCCGGGCCGATGGACGGGGTGATGGCCTGACCTACTGGGCCGTCACGGTGCGCTGAGAGCTTCCGGGCCACAACGCAACGACCCGCTCGGGTATCCCGGGCGGGTCGTCAGTTCGTCATGGTGGAGGCGAGCCCCGCGGCCGGCCTCCCAACGTCAGGCCGTGAGCACCGCCGTAGGTCCGAAGATGGATACCTGCGCCTCATCGGGCAGCATGACGCCAAAGACCTTCTGCAGGGCGAGCAGGTGGACACAGGCTCCCCAACTCTGGAAATAGTGGCAGGTGCAATGCCACTGACCGGCGTCGAGTGAAACCTGGTGCGTGTCGTTGTCGCCGCGGAACGTGAGCGAGACGCGATCGAGGGAAATACGATCGAGTTCCCGGGCGTAACGATTGGCCTTCTCGACCTTGCCGATCAAGGAGCTGTGCATCGTGCCAGACCCTCCGGCCCCCGCAGGGGCTGCTTGGCGAGCCGCCGTCCGGTCCTTGCACCATCGACCAGGCGAGACGGTCGCAGGGACAGCCTACACCCGGAGGCCCGGGTTGGGCACCCCGGAATCGGTCAGGGCGCCGAGGTCCCCTCCCGCCCGAAGTCATCGGACAGGCGGATGACGTCCTCGAGCTCGGGCGTCGAAACCTCCATCAGCTCGCAGCGCTCGATCGCCGCATATCGATGGCGCCGGGCGGTGGCCACATGGGCATCGTCACCTGGGCCGAGTTCGTATTCCTCATCGACGCCCTGATCGTTCTCGAGGGTCAGTCGAAGGCGGCCGGAGAGTACGCGGATCGATTCGTCCTTGATCTCGTGGTACTGATAGGACAGCCGCTTGCCGGCCTCGATGACCAGAACCTTGCCGACGTACCGATCGGTGTGTGCCCAGATGAGCTCATGCCCCCACGGCTTTTCCACCCGTCGGGCGGCTGCTCCAGCGCCGGCATTGACGTCGCCCATGATCAGTTCCCCCGTACCAGGCGCTCGCCCGATACGAGCATGGCTTCCCGCAGATCCTCGGATGTCGATTCGGTGTAGATCCGAAGCAACGGCTCCGTTCCGGAAGCGCGGATCAGCAGCCAGCTGCCGTCGGCCACGAAGAACTTCATGCCGTCATTGGTGCTGAGGAGCTGGGTGTTCGTGACGGCCTGGCCGGCGAGTTCCGTCGGTGGCTCATCGCGAAGCCCAACGAGGACGTGCTGCTTGACCGCGTCGTATTCGGCCCGGTCGAAGTGGACGTCGATACGGCGATAGAACGACGGCCCGGCCAGTTCGTGGAACTGACGGAGCATCTTCGAGACCGGCCACTGGCCTCGTTCCCGCTCGCGCAGGAAGAGGTCGAGGAGGAGGAGATCGGCGTAGATGCCGTCCCGTTCCGGGAGATGCATGCCGAACCCGAATCCACCGCTCTCCTCGGCGCCCATCATCGCGCCCGTCTCGATCATCTTCGGCCCGATGTACTTGAACCCGACGGGGGTCTCGTAGACCTCGATCCCGAAGTGCGCCCCGAGCCGGGCGACCATCGAGGTGTTGTTGACGGAGATCGCGACCGGTTCGCGCAGGCCGCGGTGTTCGGCCAGGTAGTACATGAGCAGGCCGGTCACCTCGAGCTGGTGGATGAACGTCCCCTGCTCGTCGGCCGCACCGGCCCGGTCAGCGTCGCCATCGAGCATCAGCCCGACGTCGTAGCCGCCGCCGGCCAGCATCGCAAGCGCTTCGTCGATGTTCGGCCGGATCGGCTCGGGGTTCACGCCGCCGAAATAGGGATTCCGTTCCTGGTGAATCTCGTTGACCCGGATCCGACCGCCGCCGAGGAGCCGACTGGTCCAGCCAGCCCCCGCGCCCCACATCGGCTCCACGAGCACGCTGACATCCGCTGCCTTGAGCGCATCGATGTCCACGGTTCGGCGGACATAGCGCTCGTACCCCTCAAACGGATCGAACCGCTCGAACAGGCCGGCCGCTTCGGCATCGGCGATGGGCCGCCTCGGCAGGACGACGCCGCCGTTCGACGCAATGCCGGCTTCGATGATCTTGAGCATCTCGGGGCCGGCCGCCGAGCCGGTCGGAGACTTCACCTTGAACCCGTTGTCGGTCCATGGGTTGTGACTGGCAGTGATCACGATCCCGGCCGACGCGCCGCGCTCGACGACCTCGTAGGAGCTCATCTGGGTGGGCACGGCAGTGGATGAGTACGCAACCGGAATGTCGTGCGCGAGCAGGACCTCGGCTGCGGCCACCGCGAAGTGCTCGGACGCGAAGCGGCGGTCGTAGGCGATCACGACGCCCTTCGCCTGCTCGCCTCGCTCGATGACGTATTGCGCCACGCCGTCCGCACAGCGACGTACGGCATCGAAGGTGTAATCCTCGGCGATCCGAGCTCGCCACCCGTCCGTTCCGAACACGATCCGGGTTGGGGCGATGGCGTCGGTCACGAGGGCTCCTCCCAGCGGCGTACACGTTCGATCAGGGCTTCAACGACCTCGCGCTGCGGGCCGGCCCCCACGAGCAATGCCGTGGGCGTCGGCGCGAGGATACCGCGTGGACCCGAAGCGACCGCGAGGCGGCCATCGAGACGCTCCACGATGAGATCGTCCGGGCCGGCCTCTGCGGGTTCCTCGGCCTGGACGACACGCCCCGTGGCCGTGGCACCGAGCGCATCCAGGAGCGCGGCCCAGGAGCCGAGATCGCTCCAGCCGACATCCATCGCCGCCATCACCACCCGGCGATCCGAAGCAGCGCTCTCCATCACCGCGTGGTCGATCGAGATGGAGCGGGCCTGGTCGTAGGCGCTCGCCAGCGCGCTCGCATTGGCTGCAACGGGGCCGAGCAGCGTCACGAGGCCCGTGTATCGCTCGAGCGCGTCGAGGATCGCCCGGCGGCGCCACAGGAAGATGCCCGCGTTCCAGGCCACGCCCGGCTCCACCATGAGCTCAGCGGCTCGGGCGGGACTTGGCTTCTCTTCAAAGGCGCGGAGGGGATAGCCGTGGAGGCCGTGAAGATCGCTCCCCGCCTCGATCACGGGCAGGAGGTAGCCATATTCGGTCGCCGGGCGATCGACCTGAATCCCGAGCGTGACCAACGGGGAATCGATCCCGAATGCACCCTCCGCCAGGCGGGCGGCTCCGGCCAGAACGCCGCGAAACGCGTCTTCGCGCTCAATGGTGTGATCGGCCGGCAGAACGCACATCACCTCGCCATCGGGTCGATCGATGAGGATCGCCGCCAGCGCAATCGCGGGCGCAGTGTTTCGCCCGATCGGCTCGGCGATCACCCGCACGCCCGGGCACTGCGTCCGGATGAGCGTGACGTAGCGCTGATCCGTGACAACGGTGATGTCGCCGGATTCGATGCCGAGCTCGGGATGACCGACGATCCTGGCCACGGTGCGTTGAAGGAGCGATTCGTCGCCGAGCAACGGCAGGAACGGCTTGGGCGTTTCAGGACGACTGAGCGGCCACAGGCGCGTGCCACCTCCCCCGGCGAGGATGACGACGTACATTCCCGGATCGTATCCGGTGCGAGCGATTGACGGTGGCCGGTTCTGATGCATCGGGCGCCTGCGGCCCCTGGGTCACGGAGCGGCACCGCTCCGTCACGTCTCGCCATGCAGGAATCCATTGCGAGAGGGCCTGACGACCCCTACCATTCGTGCCTGCGTGGGTCCTGCCCACGGCGCACCTGAGGGTCCGAGTGCCGGCGTCCCCCAAGAGCAAGGTCAGCGAGACAGCCGTCGACGTCGAACTCATCGATGTCACCAAGCGGTTCGGGTCGGTCACCGCGGTCGACCACGTCGCCCTCCAGATCGCCCAGGGCTCGTTCTACTCGTTGCTGGGCCCGAGCGGCTGTGGCAAGACGACGACCCTCCGGATGATCGCCGGGTTCGAGCAGCCGACGGAGGGAGAAATCCTGGTCGCGGGAATCCCGGTCGCCGGCGTGCCGCCATATCGCCGCAACGTGAACACCGTCTTCCAGCACTACGCGCTGTTCCCGCACATGGATGTGGCTCGCAATGTCGGCTACGGACTGCGCCAGGTGGGCGTCACCAAGGACGAAGAGCGACGGCGAGTGGGCGAGGCGCTCGATCTCGTCCGCCTTGCCGGGTATGACCATCGGAGGACGTGGGAACTGTCCGGCGGTCAGCAGCAGCGGGTCGCCCTGGCTCGAGCGCTGGTGAACCGGCCGACGGTCCTGCTACTCGACGAACCACTCGGGGCGCTCGACCTGAAACTCCGCAAGGAGATGCAGCTCGAGCTGAAGAGTCTCCAGCAGGAACTCGGGATCACCTTCGTCTACGTCACCCACGATCAGGACGAGGCCCTCACGATGAGCGACGTCATCGTGGTCATGCGCGACGGACGGGTGCAACAGCAGGGTTCACCCGAGGCGCTCTACGAGCGGCCGGTCAACCAGTTCGTCGCGGGTTTCATCGGCCAGTCGAACTCGATCCCGGGCCGCTTGAGTGCGCTCGACCTGGCAGCTGGGACGGCCAGCATCCAGACCGGCAGCGGCCTGCGGCTCAACGGACGGATCACCGATCAGGGTGCGCGACCTGCCCTCGGCGACGAGGCCATCGTGGCCATTCGGCCTGAGCGTCTGGAAATCGCGCATGGAACGCCGGATGCGTCCCTCGGTTGGACTTCGGTGACCGGGCACATTCGCCAGGAGACCTATCTCGGCGACCAGACCGAGTACCGCCTGGAGACCGATGTCGGCCAGCTGGTGGCCCGACGGTCGCATCACGGCCGGGCAGATAACGCGAGCGTTCGCACGGGCGAGCCGATCACGGTTCGCTGGCCGGACGACGCCAACCTTGTTCTCGTCGCGTAGCGAGTGCGAAGGAGGCAGCCGCCAAGATTTGCAACGGACATGGCGATGAATTGATGCCGGCCCTGACCGGTGCGTATGGAGGAACCATGGAACCTGTGCAATTCAAGAAGTTGTACGACGATTTCCGGCTGGGGAGAATTGACCGCCGGACCTTCCTCAAGGCAAGCGGCCTGGGTCTTGCCGCGGCCGTCATTGCCGCCTGTACCCCGGGCAGCTCGGCCAAGCCATCGGAAGCCGCCGGTGGTGGTGAGCCGACAGGAGCCGACTGGTCGCCGCCCAGTGGCGTCGATCTCGGGAAGACGCTGTACATCACGACCTGGCCGAACTACCACAACCCTCGGACCATCGAGATCTTCACGGCCCTTACCGGCGTCGCCGTTGAGCTCAACCCGCTCGGGTCCAACGAGGAGATGCTGGCCAAGCTGCTTATCGGCGGAACCGGCTGGGACGTCCTCGTTCCGACGAACTACACGTTCGAGACCTATGGCAACAAGGGCCTGCTCGAGCCGCTCAACATGTCGATGCTTCCGCACCTCGACACCTCGCGCTACGACCAGAAGCTGCTCGCGAACGCGGAGTACCCGGCCGGGTCCAAGGCGCTGTTCGGGTTCAACAAGGACTGGGGTACAACCGGCTTCACGTACAACAAGAAGCACGTGACCAAGCCCATGGCGTCGTGGAAGGACTTCTTCGATCTTGCCCAGACGGACTACAGCGGCAAGGTCATGATCCACGACTACCAGCTGACCTCCATCGGCAACGCCCTCGTCTACCACGGCTTTTCGTTCAACTCCGTGGCCGAGGCGGAGCTGGCGAAGGCCGAGGAGCTCTTGATCGCAGTCAAGCCCCACCTGTTCGCGATCAACAGCGATTACCAGCCGTCGATGCGGGCCGAGGATGCCTGGGTCAGCATGACCTGGACGAACGACGGCGCGCAGCTCCACGCCGACATCCCCGACATCGAGTACGTCATCGGCAGCGATGGCGGAGAGATCTGGTCCGACTTCTTCGCGGTCGTGGCCGGGACGGCGCACCGCGAAGCCGCGTACGCATTCCTCGACTTCATGGCCGTCCCGAAGGTCCAGGCATTCGACGCCACGTTCCACAAGGCACCCCTCGTGGACAGCGCCGGCATCGCCCTCCAGACCGACGAGGTTCGTTCGAACAAGATCACCTACCCGGACGCCGGGCAGCTCACCAACCTCGAGTTCGGCACCGCCGAACTCCTGACCAACCAGGCTCGCGCCGATCTCTGGGCGCGGTTCAAGTCCGCCTGATCGCCGATCAGGTGTACGGTCCGGGAGGATGATCCGATCAGGTTCGGGGCGGTGGCGGTCGAGGATCGCCACCGCCCTCCTCCTGCTGCCCGCGGCCGCCTGGTACGCCCTGCTGCTGCTCGTACCGCTCGTCATCCTGCTGGTCTTCAGCTTCGGCGGCCGTGCCCCTGAGGGCGGGTACCGCCCCGACTTCACCTTTGCCAACTACCTCGAATTGCCGACGCGCGCGACCGCATTCGTCAACGCACTCTGGATGGCCCTCGGCGGCACGATCCTGTGCCTCCTCGTGGGCTTTCCGCTGGCCTACTACCTGGCCACCCGGGCTGGGTCGCAACGGACCCTGCTGCTCATCCTCGTCGTCGTCCCGTTCTGGACGAGCTTCCTGATCCGGACCTATGCCTGGCTCACGATCCTCGGCAACAACGGGATCCCGTCGCTGCTCGAGGACCTCGGGTTCGGGCACATCGTCCTGCTCAACACGCCGTTCGCCGTTCTCCTCGGGATCGTCTACAACTACCTGCCGCTCATGGTCTTCCCGCTCTACGTAAGCCTCGAGCGACTCGACAAGCGGCTGCTCGAAGCGTCCAAGGACCTCGGGGCCGGACGATGGGCGACCTTCCGCCAGGTGACCCTTCCCCTCAGTTCCGCCGGGCTCTTGAGTGGCGTGATTCTCGTGTTCATCCCGATCATGGGCGAGTACATCATCCCAGCGTTGCTCGGCGGCGGGAAGGTCTTCTTCATCGGCAACGCGCTCGTTGACCTGTTCCTTCAATCCCGGAACTGGCCGTTCGGGTCCGCCGCCGCGATCGTCCTGATCCTGATCATCCTGACCGCGGTGACGGTCTACCTGCGGGTCGGATCGCGAGGCGCGAGCTCGCGCGAGGTCACGGTGCTGTGAGCGATCGCATCACTCCTCCGCCGCGGGCCGCCATCGACCGCGCGGGCCGCTGGGTCGACCGGGCGTTTCGGGCCCAGGCGACGGCGCTGTACCTGTTCCTGTACGTCCCGATCGGTCTGGTCGTGCTGTTCAGCTTCAATGCCGGGAACCGGACCGGCGAATTGCGCGGCCTCTCGTTCAAGTGGTACGACGTCGCCGTTTCCGACCCGTTCGCGATGGGAGCACTCCAGAACAGTTTCGTCGTGGGTGCCTGGACCGCCGTCATTGCCACAACACTCGGAACGCTGGCCGCGCTCGCGTTGCAGCGGACGCCGCGCAAGATCCGCGCCGTGTTCGAGGCGATCACTTATGTCGCCATCATCATCCCGGGCATCGTGATCGGGATCGCGACCCTGATCTTCTTCGTGAATGCGTTCGCCTGGATCAACCCGCAGCTGGCGGCCATCTGGTCAACCCTCGGCCTCGATTCGCCACCAACCATCGGGACGGGTCTCCATACGATCATCGCGGCCCATGTCCTGTTCACGATGGCGATCGTGATCGTCCTGGTCCGGGCACGCCTGGCCGGAATGGACCGCAGCCTCACGGAGGCCTCGTTCGATCTCTTCGCGTCGCCGCTGCGGACGTTCGTTCAGGTGACGCTGCCGCAACTCCGCCCCGCGATCATCACCGGCGCCCTGCTGGCGTTCACCTTCAGCTTCGACGACTACGTGATTGCCTCGTTTGTCGCGGGTCCCGGCAAGCCGACGCTGCCGATGTACGTCTTCAGCTCGATCAAGCGCGGCATCACCCCGGAGATCAACGCCATCGCGGCGATGGTCCTCACGGTGACCGTCACGTTGCTGATCGTGGTCGGCGTGATCTATCGGCGCTCGTCACGGATGACCGCGGCGCAGCCGGAGTCTTAGCCACAGATCAGGCGACGGCGGGCTGCTCCGGTGCGGGGAGACCGGCGTCCGAGGCCAGCACGGCTGCCTTGTCCGTGCGTTCCCAGGGCAAGTCGAGATCGACTCGACCGAAGTGGCCGTAGGCGGCGGTCTGCCGGTAGATCGGCCGTCGAAGGTCAAGAGCGGAAATGATCGCCGCGGGACGGAGATCGAAATGCTGCGCGATCAGTTTCTCGATGACCTCGTCGGGGACGTGGTTCGTGCCGTACGTCTCGATCGACACGGACAAGGGGCGGGCGATCCCGATCCCATACGCGACCTCGATCTCGAAACGGTCGGCGAGACCCGCCGCGACGACATTCTTGGCCACCCATCGAGCCGCGTAGGCGGCGGATCGATCGACCTTCGTCGGATCCTTGCCCGAGAACGCGCCGCCGCCGTGGCGGGCCATGCCGCCGTACGTGTCCACGATGATCTTTCGGCCGGTGAGACCGGCGTCGCCCATCGGCCCGCCGGTGACGAATCGGCCAGTCGGGTTGACATGCATGACGGGGTCAGCGGGGCGGAGCCCGGCCGGGATCGTCGGCAGGATCACGGTCTCGATGATTTCATCGTGCAGCCGCTCCATGCGGACGTCAGGATCGTGCTGCGCGGATACCACGACGGTCCTGACCTGGACGGGCTGGCCGTTCCGGTATTCGACGGTGACCTGGGTCTTGCCGTCAGGTCGAAGGTACGGCAGCTGCCCGCTCTTGCGGGCTTCCGCGAGGCGGCGGGCCATGCGGTGGGCAAGCGCGATCGGGAGGGGCATCAGCTCTGGCGTCTCGCGGCAGGCAAAGCCGAACATCATCCCCTGGTCGCCGGCGCCCAACTCGTAGGTCTGGACGCGCTCGCCACGTACTTCGAGGGCGGAGTTGACGCCCTGGGCGATGTCCGGTGACTGCTCCTTGACCGAGACGAGCGTGCCGCAGGTCTCGTAGTCGAAGCCATAGTCAGAGCGGGTGTAGCCGATGTCCCGGACCGTCTCGCGGACGATGGACTGGAAGTCAATGTAGGTATTGGTGGTGATCTCGCCGAGCACCATCACGAGCCCGGTGGTCGTCGCCGTCTCGCAGGCGACCCGCGCCATGGGATCCTCGGCGATGATCGCGTCCAGAATCGCGTCGCTGATCTGGTCGCACATCTTGTCGGGGTGACCCTCGGTCACCGATTCCGAGGTGAACAGGTACTCGGGCGCGTCGACGATGCTGGTCACGCGTACAACTCGATCATGGTCGCGAGCGTAGCACTCATCGCGCCGGATCCGCTGGCTCTCGTTGGTTCCGGGGCGTCCGCGCGGGGCTGCGGTGGCATGGTTGCGTGCGTACACTCACGCAGATGTCGATCAGCGCCGCTCCGTATCGTGCCAGCTGGGTCAACGCCCTGATCGATCGCGTCGAGCGGCTTCCCGGACCGGCCTGGGCGGCCTATGTGCTGGCGATCGTTCCTGCGTTGCTCTATCTCGGGGTCGCGGACTGGATCTCGGGTGGTCGGATCGGCGAGCTCCAGCCTGATGGGGTCATCTGGGCCCTGGCGCTCGTCGGATCGATCTGGCTGATCCACCACCTCGACAGCGTGGCCCGACGCGCCTTTGGCGAGTTCGGCCCGATGCTCGGCCTCGCGGCCGAAGAGCGGGACCGCCTCGAGTACGAGCTGACCGTAATCCCGCGCACGCCGGCGCTCGTGATCCTGGTTCTCGCCGCGCTGAGGACAGCGGAGGGCTTCGCTTTCCAGCCCGAATCCGAGGGTCTGGCCGGCCTGACGCCCGGCGCGCTGGCGCTCCGCTTCCCGTTCGAGACGATCCTGACGGCGCTCGTCCTGATCCTGATCTATCACACCGTCAGGCAACTGCGCCTCGTTGGCCGCATCCATGCCGAATCGAAACGAATCAACCTGTTCCGCCCGGCACCGTTGTATGCCTTCTCGCGCCTGACGTCCCAGACGGCCATCGGCCTGGCGCTGCTGGTGATCCCATTCGGGACCGGCCTCACGTCCGCATCGACGGCGCTCGACTACGTGACCCTGTTCTCGATCAGTGGCCCGATCATCGGGGTCGCAGTATTGGCGTTCTTCCTGCCCCTGCTCGGGATGCATGGGCGAATGAGCGCCGAGAAGCGCCGGCTGCAGGACGAGGTCGGGCAGCGGGTGGAGATGCTCGTGGACCGGCTTCACGGATCCGTGGATCGGGACGATCTCGCGGGCGCCGACGGGCAGAATAAGGCGCTGGCCAGCCTGATCGCGGAGCGTGAGCTGGTCAATCACCTCTCGACCTGGCCGTGGCAGGCCGGTACGGCCGGTGCCGTCGCTTCCGCAGTGCTCCTCCCGATCGTGCTCTTCCTGCTTACGCGATTCCTCGACAGGGTCCTCTGACCCGCGGCCCCGTCGCGTCGCGTCGATAGACTTGCCCTCATGAACCCAACCGACTCCGGCCGGGCGCGCGCCCTCGACGCGGCAGATCCGCTCGGTCCGTTCCGTGCCCGCTTCGCGATCCCCGACGCGGGCCTTGTCTACCTCGACGGCAACTCGCTCGGGCGCCCACCACTCGAAGCGATCGAGGCGGTCTCGCGGGTCGCATCACAGGAGTGGGCCGGTGAGCTGATTCGCGGCTGGGAGCATTGGCTTGATGCGCCGAGTCGCATCGGGGATCAGCTCGCTCCCCTCATTGGCGCGGAGGCGGGTGAAGTCATCGTCACGGATTCCACGACGGTCAACCTGTTCCGGCTCGCGTCGGCCGCGCTAGATGCGCAACCTGGACGTCGGGCGATCGCCATCAGCCGGAGCGAGTTCCCGACGGATCGCTACGTGGTCGAGGGACTCGCGGCGGCTCGGAACCTTGAGATTCGCTGGCTCGAGGGAGACGAGATCCAGGGCGTGGGCCTCGATGATGTCGAGCGGGTCGTGGACGCGGATCTGGCCCTGATCGTCCTGTCGCACGTCAACTACCGATCCGCCGCGATCGCCGATCTGCCCGCGATTACTCACCTCGCCCGGACGAACGGCTCGTTTGTCCTGTGGGACCTCTCCCACAGTGCCGGCGCCGTGCCGGTCGACCTCGCCGCGCATGGTGTCGACCTCGCGATCGGCTGCACCTACAAGTATCTCAATGGCGGACCCGGGGCTCCGGCCTACCTGTATGTCCGTCGCGAACTTCAGGACCAGCTCCGGCCGCCGATCCAGGGCTGGTTCGCGCAGGCCGGGCAGTTCGAGATGGGTCCGCGTTTCGAACGTCAGGACGGGATCGCCGGATGGCTGGTGGGTACTCCCGGGATCCTCGCCCTCGCGGCCGCCGAGGTCGGGATCGCGCTGTCCGCCGAAGCCGGGATCGGCCCGATCCGGGACAAGGGCATGGCCCTCTCGGCGTACGCCGTCGAACTGCTCGAAGTGTTGCTGGTACCCCTTGGCTGCTCCCTGGGATCGCCCCGCGAGCCCGAGCGCCGCGGCAACCACGTCTCGGTGATCCACCCCGAGGCACGCCGCCTCACCACCGATCTCATCAGCCGCGGCGTGATCCCCGACTTCCGGGCTCCGAATTCGATTCGCCTCGGGCTGTCACCACTTACGACCTCGTTCGAGGACGTCCATCGAGGGATCGAGGCCATCCGCCATCTGCTCGCGAGCTGACGGGACCTTCGCGCCGGTCCGGCCGCCGACGCGGGCCGATTCCGCGTCAGGCCCTGGCTGCCCGCCATTCGTTGAGGAACTTGATCTCGAGGGGTTCGATGGTGTCGGCCGGTGTGAACCCGAAGATCTGGCCGTAGAACGACAGCTCGGACCCGACGGAGCGGATGATCGCCTCCCGCCCGCGGAACCCATGGTCCTCGCCCGGGAACAGGATGAACGCATGCGGGACGCGCCGTTCCCAGAGCGCGTCCACGATCCGCTCGGCCTCGGCCGGCGGAACCACGCGATCCTCGGCGCCTTGCTGGACGAGCACCGGCGCAACGATCTTGTCCGCATGGAGGGCCGGCGAGCGATCGAGGTAGCGTTGCTTCGTAGCTGGCCACGGTCCGATCATGGTCTCGAGATAGCGCGACTCGAACTTGTGGGTGTCCTTCACGAATGAACGCAGGTCGCCGATCCCGAAGAGGGTGGTTCCGGCGCTGAACGTTCGACGGAAGGCGAGCGCAGCGAGAGTCGTGAACCCGCTCGCGGATCCACCTCGGATGGCCAGGCGCATCGGGTCGGCCATGCCCTGGCCGACCAGCCACTCGGCCCCGGCCACGCAATCGTCGACGTCGACGATGCCCCACTCCTCGTTGAGCGATTGGCGGTACGCCCGCCCGTAGCCGGTGCTGCCGCCATAGTCGACGTCGAGCACCGCGTACCCCCGGCTCGTGAACAGCTGCATCGTGGTGATCCAACCACTGAACGCCGCCGAGGTCGGGCCGCCGTGCGACGTCACGATGAGGGGCGGGAGTTCGCCGTCCGGTGCCCGGAAGTGCGCATTGTGCGGCGGGTAGTAGTTGCCGTACGCGACCCGTCCACCGGTGGATGGGAACTCGACGTGGCGTGGCGTTGACGCATCGACTTCATTTGGCTCGGTCGGCGTGGCTCGACGAAGCACCTCGATCTTGCCGTCGGCGAGGCTCAGCACGACGACGCGAGCCGGTTGGAACGGCGCCGCGACGCGGAGGATCGCCGAGTCCCCATCGATGGAAATGGATGCGAGTTCGGTGAACGGGAGATCGAAGGTCGTGCAGGCTCCGTCGGGCGCGATCTGATAGAGCAGGTCACGGCCGCGGCTCCGGCCGATCGCGAGGATCCCGCCGTTCGGCAGGAAACCGTACTCAGCATTCCCGAAAATCCAGTCCGGAGAGGCGAATTCAACCTCCATCGGGGCAATGGATTCCACCCGGCCGTGCACGAACCGCTGGAGGTTCATCCAGCCATCGGGCTCGGCCACGAAGTGAAGGACGCCATCCGGCGACCAGCGAGGCTGACTGACCCAGTCGGAGGGGCCGCCGGCGATGGTCGCAGCGGGGCCGATCGTGCCGTCCTCGGCGACTGAACCAAGTCGAAGGTTCGTGCCGTCCCAGGGCATATTCGGGTGATGCCACTCGAGCCAGGCGAGGGACGTCCCGTCCGGTGAGAGCCGGGGCGCGGCGTAGAAGTCGGCGCCGGTGGCGATGACCGAGACGGCGCCGCTCTCGAGATCAATCGCCACGAGCTCATTCACCCATTCACCGTGGGCCGCCACGACATCCGGCTCGTGGTCCTCGCGGACTGCGTACAGGAGGCCGCGGGCGGCGTCGTGGTTCAGGTCGGCGAATCGCCACTGCCGCTCGGGGGTCAGTGGAACCAGCGCTTCGGGCGCGCTCACGCGATGCAGGCGCCCGGTGCTGAAATCCGAGACGACCACCAGATCGCCCGAAACCAGTGTTGCGGCGCCACCGTATTCGTGAACCCGGCAGCGCGCGTTGAAACCCTCGGGCGTCAGGCGAACCATCGAGCCGTCGACATCACGCCGGACCAGGACCTGTCGACCGCTCTCGTCGGGACGGCCTTCGAGCCACCAGCAGACGCCATCGATGCGGCGAGCCTCGCCGAGGAACACGACACCGTCGGTCAGGCGCTCAATCGCAAACGGCGATTCCCAGCTCCCGTAGGGCGCGACGATCTGGTCCGCCATCGATCGGGTCAGGTGCCCTGGCGCCACGAGGCGACGTACGCGAGCTGCTCAGGCGTCATCGCGTCGAGGGTAATGCCCATCGCCGCCAGCTTGAGCCTCGCAACCTCGGCATCGATCGCTTCGGGGACGACGTAGACCTGCGGCTCGAGCTCGGTGTAGTGAAGCGCGGCGTACTCCGCGGCCAGCGCCTGGTTGGCGAAGCTCATGTCCATCACGGCCGCGGGATGGCCCTCGGCGGCTCCGAGATTGACCAGCCGCCCCTCCGCCACGAGATGAACGCGCTTGCCGCCAATATCGAATTCCTGGACGTTCTCCCGGACATCTCGGACGTGGCCCTCGGCCATCGCGCGCAATGCGGCAAGATCGAGTTCGGCATCGAAGTGACCCGAATTCGCGAGCACTGCGCCGTCCTTCATGGCCTCGAAATGCTCGCGCCGGAAGACGTTGACGTTGCCGGTCGCAGTAACGAAGAGGTCGCCCCAGCCCGCGGCCTGGCCCGCCGTCATGACCTGGAACCCATCCATGAGGGCCTCGAGAGCGCGGACCGGATCAACCTCGATCACGGTCACGTGGGCGCCATGTCCGTCCATCCGCGACGCGATGCCGCGGCCGACCCAGCCGTACCCGGCAACGACGACATTGCGCCCGGCGATCAACAGGTTGGTCGCACGGATGATCCCGTCAACCGTGGACTGGCCCGTACCGTATCGGTTGTCGAAGAGGTGCTTGGTCAGTGCCTCGTTGACCGCAATCACCGGGTACCCGAGCGCGCCGTCGTTGGCCATCGCTCGAAGTCGGATGACGCCGGTGGTTGTCTCTTCCGTCCCGGCGAGCACGTCCTTGATCTGGAGCGGCCGCTCCAGGTGGAGCAGCGAGACGAGGTCGCAGCCATCGTCCATCGTGAGCTGGGGGATCGAATCGGCGACCGTGTTGAGATGCGCGTAGTACGTGTCCCGGTCTTCGCCCCGACGTGCGTAGGTCGAGATGCCGTATTCGGTGACGAGCGCCGCCGCGACGTCGTCCTGGGTGGATAGCGGGTTGGACGCCGCCAGGATCACCTCGGCCCCGGCCGCCTTGAGCGTGCGCATAAGGTTGGCGGTCTCGCTGGTCACGTGCAGGCAGGCACCCACGCGGAGCCCGGCCAGTGGCTTCTCGACCGCAAACCGCTCACGGATCAGGCGAAGCACCGGCATTTCCCGCTCGGCCCATTCGATTCGGCGGACACCCTCGGCGGCACGTCCGAGATCGGTGACATCGTGCGGGGGCAGGGTGGTGGTCTGTCTTGTGGTCATCAGTTCGAGGACTCCTTGGGAGGGTTGAGGCGACGGCGAACCGTCGAGACGAGGTCAGACCATGGCGATCCGATGCGACGGGCCAGTCGCTCTTCGAAGCGAACGTGCTCGGTGTAGCCGAGGTGGCGGTACACACTGATGGCCGGCGGGTTGTCCGCGCGTACGTTGAGGGCCACATGGTCGCATGACCGGAGGAGTTCGGCGGTCACGGCTCCGGTCACCGCTGTCGCATACCCTCGCCCGCGGAAATCGCTGTGCGTCAGCACGTTGCCGACGACGGCCATGCGCGCTGCCGGACTGGTGACATGGGTCCCGGCGGCAGCCACGAGCCGCCCACGGACCCGCAGCCCGAAGTACACACCCTCACTGATCGACTGCGGTGGCAGCCACGCCCCGAATCCGAGCTGGTAGAGCCGGTTGAGCTCCACGGCATCGGATGGGGACAGCCGCTCAATGCCTGGATCGTCGGCCGGGAGGAATGTCTGGCGGTTCACGGTCATCCGGATCATCTGCGGGCCGGCATCGAGCCGGTAGCGCCGCTGGATCGCCGGCAGATTCGCGGGAAGGGCAGCGACATAGGCAAATCGAGGCCGAATGATGTCCTGGAGAATGGCCTCGATGCCGTCGTCCCGACCCATCATGAATAGGGGCTGCGGGGAGCCTCCCGAGTACTCCAGGACGACGGCGATGATCGATCCGCCCGACCACGCCGTTCCCCAGCGCGTCCGAGGAAACTCGCGATCGTCGAGGTCGCAGATCGCGTAAGCGGCGAGAAGCGGATCGCGATCGAGGAACGCGCGCAGCATCACCCGATCCGTCGTGACCGACGTGGTCACCGAGGCCTCCCGCCGGGACAGCGCCACGGTGGTCACTCGCCAGCCTCTGCGGCACGACGGGCATCGCGAGCGGTCATGGCACCGGCCAGAGCGGGACCGAACGGAGCCCGGAGCACGCCCTCATCGGTCACGATCCCGGTGATCAGCGCTTCGGGTGTCACATCAAACGACGGATTTCGGACGATCGTGCCGATCGGGGCGATGTCGACGCCCCGGATCGTCGTCACCTCCTCGGCTGGACGCTCCTCGATCGGGATGCCCGCCCCGTCGGCCGTTGACAGGTCCACGGATGAAAGCGGGGCACACACGTAGAACGGAATCCCGTGGTGCTTCGCGAGGACGGCCAGCGAGTACGTTCCGACCTTGTTCGCGGTATCGCCATTGGCCGCGATCCGGTCCGCCCCCACGAGGATCGCGTCGACCTCACCAGAGGCCATGAGTGACCCAGCGGCGACATCCGGGATCAGGGTGTGCGGAACGCCGGCCTGTGCCAGCTCCCAGGCCGTGAGACGGGCGCCCTGCAGGTACGGCCGCGTCTCGTCGACCCA
>JANMNF010000234.1:0-6211 GCA_031373765.1 Chloroflexota bacterium | reverse complement strand
GAGCCGGTGGACGTGCCGGTCAACAAGCGCCACCTGGACATGGTCTATTCCCACATCAAGTATTCGGACAAGCCGTTCATGGGCTCGGTCACCCACCCATCGCGAGCCGAGGACACCGTCGAGCTGGCGAAGATCGCGTTCTCCGGGATGGGCGCCGACTACCTCGAGGACCACACCGTCGTCCTGAGCCTGATCAACGCGAACTCGCCGCTGGTCTGGGACTCGACGATGCTCGGTGCCGCCCGCGCCTACGCCAGCGCGAACCAGGCGACCCTGATGACCCCGTTCATTCTCGCCGGCGCGATGTCGCCGGTCACGGTCGCCGGTACGGCGGCGCAGACACTCGCCGAAGCGCTCGCCGGGATGACATTCGTCCAGTTGACCCGTCCCGGTGCGCCCGTGGTGCTGGGGTCGTTCGCCTCATCAATTTCGATGCAGTCAGGCGCGCCGACGTTCGGGACCCCGGAACCGGCGCTCGTCCTGTACGTCATGGCCGCGCTGGCCCGTCGGCTCGGCGTCCCGTTCCGGTCGGGTGGCAACCTGTGCGCCAGCAAGGTTGCCGACGCCCAGGCCGCGTACGAAAGCGCAGCAACGTTCCAGCCGACGATCCTCGCCGGCGTCAACTTCGTGCTCCACGCCGCGGGATGGCTCGAAGGCGGGCTCGCGATCGGCTACGAGAAGTTCATCCTCGATACGGACCAGTGCGGGATGGCCGCGGTCTTCGTCAACGGGGTGGACATGTCCGAGAACGGCCAGGCCCTCGACGCGATCAAGGAGAACGGGCCGGGCCTCCATTTCCTCGGCAACAGCCACACCCTCGCGAACTTCGAGACGGCGTTCTACCGAAGCCCGATTGCCGACAACAACTCGTACGAGCAGTGGCTCGAGGACGGCGGTCTCGACGCGGCCCAACGAGCCAACACCATCTGGAAGCGGATGCTCAACGAATACGAGGCGCCGCCGATCGACCCCGGCGTGGACGAGGCGCTCCTCGAGTTCATCGCCAAGCGCAAGGCATCGTTCCCGGATTCCGAGGTCTAACGCGTGGCGTTCCTTCGGCGCCTCACCGGGCGCGCTGGGCCGGGCGCCGGTCTCGATGCCCCCGCCCGCGCGGCGATAACCGCGGTCCTCAGCGTCCCGACGTTCGAGCTCATTCCGCTCAAGAACGTCCATGACCAGGCGGCGTTCCTGCCCGCCGGGGCGACGGTCTCGGTCACGGCTTCACCCGCCAAGGGGATCGAGCCGACGCTGGACCTTGCCGCGGCCCTTGAATCGAAGGGCTTTCGCGCGATCCCGCACCTCTCGGCGCGGATGATCCGCGATCGCACGCACCTCGCCGACGTGCTTGCCACGCTCAAGGCTGCGAGCATCGACCGAGCATTCGTGGTCGGCGGCGACGCCGAGGACCCGGGCGAATTCCTGGACGGGCTCTCGCTGCTCCGGGCGATGGCCGAGCTCGGTGATGCGCCGAGTGACATCGGGGTCCCGTGCTATCCACAGGGCCACGCGGTGATTCCGCAGCCGGCACTCCTCCAGGCGCTGCGGGACAAGGCGGCCTTCGCGTCCTACATGACGACGCAGCTGTGCTTCGATGCCGTCGCGATCCGCGTTTTCATCGCCGCGCGACGGGCCGAGGGCATCGCGCTTCCGGTCAAGATCGGCATCCCCGGCGTCGCCGAAATCCCGAAGCTCCTCTCGATCAGTGCCCGGATCGGGGTCAAGGACACGGGCAGATTCCTGTCCAAGAACGTCCGGTTCGTCAGCGAATTGGTCACGTCCGGCGGCATCTACCGACCGACGGGCCTGCTCGAGAAGCTGGCACCGGTGCTGGCGGACCCGGCCGCGGACGTCATCGACCTTCACGTCTACACCTTCAACCAGGTCGAATCGACCGAGGCGTGGCGCGGCGGCTACCTGGCCGCGCTTCAGGACACGTGACCCACGCGCAGGAGGCGCTCTGTCGAGATCTGGCCTCAATGCCGGCGCGCATCCTCGACGCGGCGCATGGACACGCCGACCCGTCCGTTCCGGTTGTCGCCGGCGAGTGGTCGGCACGCGACGTCACCCTGCATCTCGCCGCCGTCGAGGTCGGCGTCTGGCACATCCGCCTCGATGCGCTTGCGACGGAGTCGTTCCCGGAGTGGCCCTGGGTCGAGCCGGACCGCTGGCCGCTCCCCGAGGGTTCCGGCTTCGAGGCTGCGGTCGATGTCTTCGCCGCGCATCGAGCCGTGACGGTTGGTCGGCTCTCCTCGCTCAACGAGGCTGGATGGCAGCGGCGCGGCCGGCACGCGACCTTCGGCATCCTCGACGTTGCGGCGCTGATGCGGATCGCCCTCGACCATGACGAGGAGCACCTCGCGCAGATCGTGGGCTGATCACCGGCCGAACCGATCAACCCCGAATGCGCTCGTTCCCCGGGTCGTATGGGGCTCGGAACGAAGCACCGGCCGTGAAACGCTCATTGGCGATCTCGATCTCGTAGCGACCCGCGGCCAACCACTCGGCGGTGACCGGCCCGTCCTCCCGGCGGACGTAGCCAAGGCCGATAGAGCGTCCGATCGTGTGCCCGAACATCGCCGAGCTGATCCGTCCGACCAGGACACCGTCTCGCCAGACCGGTTCGTTGTGGTACATGAGTGGTTCCGTGTCGTCCAAGGTGAATACCGCGAGACGCCGGGTGAGCCCTGCCCCGCGCTGACGCAGGACTGCTTCGCGGCCGAGGAACCCTCCGGGCTTGTCCCACGCCGCCGTGAAACCGAGGCCGGCCTCAAGCAGGCTGTCCTCGTCGGTCATGTCATGGCCCCAGTGCCGGTACGCCTTCTCGATCCGGAGCGAGTTGAGGGCGTGGTACCCGGCGTGACGGAGGCCGAACCCATCGCCGGCCGCGACGATCGTGTCGTACACGTGGGTCCCGACGTCGGCGGGGATGTACAACTCCCAGCCGAGCTCGCCCACATACGTGATGCGCGAGGCGCGGACGAGCCCATAGCCCAGGTCGATCTCGCGTGATATCCCGAACGGGAAGGCCGCATTCGACATGTCGGCATCGGTGAGCGTCGCGAGGAATTCGCGGGAGCGCGGCCCCATCATGCTCAGCACGGCGAAGCTGTTCGTCACGTCGATCCCGACCACGTTGGCCTCGGCGGGGATCCGCCGCCGGAGCCAGTCGAGATCGCGGACGATGGACGTGCCCGAGGTCACCACGAGGAACGACCGCTCGTCGAGACGGGTGACCGTGACATCCGATTCGATCCCGCCGCGCTCGTTCAGCCACTGCGTGTAGACGATCCGGCCGGGCTCAACGGCGATGTCCGCCGTGCACAAGCGATTGAGCGCGGCTTCAGCGTCGCGCCCCTGGACGAGGATCTTGCCGAACGACGTCTGGTCGAAGATGCCGACGCCCTCACGTACGGCCTGGTGCTCCTCGGCCGAGTACGGGAACCAGTTCTGGCGGCCATAGCCGTACTCGTAGCGCGGCGCCACGCCCGGTGGCGCGTACCAGTTCGCCCGTTCCCAGCCGGCAAGCTCGCCGAAGCACGCACCCCGCGCCGCGATGCGATCGTGGAAGGGCGTCCGCCGGACGCCGCGCGCGGTCTCGACCTGACGGAACGGCCAGTGCATGTCATAGAGCAGGCCAAGCGTCTCCGTCGTTCGATCGTGCAGGTAGCTCCGGTTGTTCTGGAACGGCATGAAGCGCCGGATGTCGACTTCCCAGAGATCCATCGGTGGATGGCCGTCGACGATCCAGTCCGCCACGACGCGCCCGGCGCCACCGCCGGATTGGAAGCCGACGGAATTGAATCCGGCAGCGACGAAGTAGCCGTCCAGACCCGGCGCCTCGCCGAGGATGTACCGGTCATCCGGCGTGAAGCTCTCGGGCCCGTTGAAGAACAGCTGGATCCCCAGGTCACGGAGCCGCGGAACTCGCCGCGCGGCCATCTCGATGTATGGCGCCAGGTGGTCCCAGTCCTCGGGCAGCCGGACGAACGCGGCATCGTCGGGAATGCCATGGGTCGCCCAAGGTTTGGCGCCAGGCTCGAAGAACCCGACCATGAGCTTGCCGGTGTCTTCGCGGAAGTAGGCCGTGTCGTCCGGAGAGCGCAGCACCGGCAGATCGCGCGCGAGATCCGGAACAGGTTCCGTGATGACATAGAAGTGCTCCGCAGCATGAAGCGGGATCGTCACCTCGGACTGGATTCCAAGCTCGCGGGCCCACATCCCGGTGCAGTTGACGACCACCTCGGCGGCAATGTCGCCCCGCTCGGTCGAGACGCCCGTGACCCGGCCATCGCGCCGCAGGACTCCCGTGACGGCAGTGTGCTCGATGATTCGCGCACCGCCCAGTCTGGCCGCGGCGGCGAGCGCCTGGGTCACGTCGGTGGGATTCGCGACCCCATCGCCGGGCAGGAACGCCGCCCCCACGACCTCCGACGGATCGAGTAGCGGCCACATCTCGGCTGCTTCCTTGCCACTGATTGGGTGAACCTCAAAGCCACAGATTCGGGCCATCGAGATCTGGCGCTTGACCTCGGTCCATCGCTCATCGGTCGTGGCGAGCAGGATGGAGCCGGTTCGACGAAAGCCCGTGCCCATGCCGGTCAGTCGTTCCAGCTCGGGAAACAGCTCGGAGCTGTATTTGGCGAGCATGCTCATGTTGTAGGTCGCGCGCAGTTGGGTGACGAGGCCGGCTGCATGCCAGGTCGTGCCGGAGGTGAGCTGCTTGCGCTCCAGCAGGACCACGTCGCGCCAGCCGCGCTTCGTCAGGTGATAGGCAACGCTGCAGCCCACGATCCCGCCACCGATCACGACGACCTGCGCCTGATCCGGGATCGTACCGGTCGAATGCTGGGTTGACGGCAACGCACTCATGTTCGGAGATCAGGGTACCGATTCCTCGGCTGTCGTAGGCTTGATTGCCGAACGAATGTGAGCCCGCGGTGGCTCGTTCCCGTCTCCGGAGGACCCGATGCCAACCGTCAGCGAGATCTCGAGTCGGTACATCGACGAGGTCGCAGCTCTCGACCCCGTTCGCGGCGAGCGCTGGGGAGTCGCGAGCGATCAGACCCGGCTCACGGACTACTCCCCGGAGGGTGTCGCCGCGCTGGCCGACCTGCTTCGTCGGACGATCCGTGACGTCAACGCGGCCGACGTTACGAGTGAGTACGAGCGCCTCGGACAGGGGTTCCTGTCCGACTGGGCCGGTGGCGAGTTGGGCGTCCTCGAGGCCGGCGAGCGCGAGCGGATGGTCAGCAACATCGTCGGGGCGCCGGCCAGCACCCGATCCGTGTTCGACCTCATGGACAAGTCCACGCCGGAGGCGTGGGACAACATCGCCGCGCGACTGGCGGCCGTGCCGGCATCCATGGCCGGCTACCGCGCCTCCCTGGAGCTCGGCCTCGCGAATGGCCGACGCGCGGCGCGTCGCCAGGCGCTCGTCGTCGCGGACCAGTGCGCGACGTGGGCCGGTACCAACGCGGACGCCGGCTGGTTCGGAATGCTGGTCGCCGGGTCCGACGGAATCGTCGTGGACAGCGCCCGCACTCGGCTGAACACGGCCGCCCATCAGGCCGCGGCCGCCTACGCCGACCTCGCGACGTGGCTGCGCTCGACCTACGCGCCGAAGGCGACCGAATCCGACGCCTCCGGTGACGAGCGCTACCGCGTCTGGGCGGAGTACCTCCTCGGAACGGACCTCGACATCGACGAGGCCTACTCGTGGGGATGGGACGAACTGGCTCGCCTCGAAACCCAGAAGGACGCTGAGTGCGAGCGAATCCTGCCGGGCGCCGGATTCGAGGCCGTCCGCGACCTGTTGATCAACGATCCGAACCGGTCGATCCACGGGGTTGAGTCCTACCGCGAGTGGCTTCAGTACGTCACGGACGAGGCCATCGATGGGCTGGCCGATGTCGAGTTCGACATCCCCGATTCGATCCGCCGCTGCGAGGTTCGCATCCCGCCCGAGGGCAGCGCCGCTGCGGCCTACTACACGCCCCCATCGGAGGATCTCGTGCGACCCGGCCAGACCTGGTTCCCGACCGTCGGTCGGAAGCGATTCCCGACCTGGGACGAGGTCAGCACCGTCTATCACGAGGCGGTCCCCGGCCATCACCTCCAGGGAGCCACAATCCGACTGGTGCCCCTGACGCGGGCTCACAAGCTCGGCTTCATGTCCGCCCATGGCGAGGGCTGGGCCCTGTATTCCGAGCGC
>JANMNF010000229.1:0-4266 GCA_031373765.1 Chloroflexota bacterium | reverse complement strand
CGCGGTCGATGGTCACATTGCGTTCCTTGGTCGCGTGACCGATGAACGCGTGCCGTCGCTGATGCGGGCGTCGCGGGTTCTCGTGCTGCCCTCGGCGCGCGAAGGCTACGGGATCACCGTCGTGGAGGGGCAGGCTTGCGGCCTCGTGCCGATCGTCGCCGCGAGCCCGATGAGCGCCGCCCCGGACCTCATTTCGGACGGCGTCGACGGGCTCGTCTTCGACCCGACCGCAGCCGGGTTGGTGTCGGTTCTGGCCGACCTTCTTGCGGATGGCAAGCAGCTCCGGCGTATGGCTCGGGCGGCCCGCGCGACCGCAGACGGGCGGGGCTGGGATGGTCGCGCACTCGAGATGGAAAAGATCTACATCGACCTCGTAGCCGGGCGCCGCGTGGCCGCGACGAAGACCGGCAGCGCGATCATCAAACCCACGCGTGCGACCGGGCCCGGCGTTCTGGACGGGGCGACGGCATCGCGATCCGAGGTCGCAACGGACCACGCTCCGCTACTCGGTGAACCGCGATGGTGATGACTCGACGCCTCGTGCCGTCGCGAATCGTGACGTTCGGTGCCTCACTTCCGGACATGCCGAACAGCGTCCCGCTGATCGCCGCGGGCGGGATCATCCTGATCATCGCCGCCCTCGTCGCGTCGACGGCGATCGGCAGTGGCGACTACGGCCAGTGGTTGATGGTTTCCCGGGCCTTCGGTGGCGAGACGACGCCGGCGTACCGGGCCCTTGCGGACGTCCCGCCGCTCGTCCCGACGATGATCGCGCTGCTCGCCGGCTGGGTCGGCAATCCCGTCCTCGCCCTCCACCTCCTCGGGTTCGTCATCGTCGCCGGTCTCGGGGGTGCGTTCTTCGCCATCGGGCGTGCGGTCGACGGTCGCACGGCGACCGGCCTGCTCGCCGTGATCCTCGGCCTCCTCGTTACGGACCGGTACCTGGAACTGCTTGCCTTCGGGGGGCTCCTCCAGGCCGCGGCCGTCCTGTTCCTGATGCTCGCGATCGCGGCATTCACGTCGGCCATGCGAAATCCCGGATCAGAGCGCCGCCGGTGGATGGCCGGTTGCGTCGCCCTGATGGCGACTTGCCTGACCCACGTCCCGACCGCGACGATCGCGCTGCCGGTATGCCTGGCGACCGCCGCGCTGACCCTGCTGCCGCGTGAGGGAGCCCGTTTCGCAGCCCGATTGCGGGCCGCCTGGCCGCTCGGTGCGGCGCTTGGCGCGATCGGCGTCTACTGGATTCTCGTGATCGCACCGGCCTCGGTAGGCTACGTGGCGAATCCGGCTAGCCTCGCGTGGCGGGGACCCGAGCGGGTCCTCGATGTATTCGCGTCCTACCCGCCCACGATCGCGATCCTCGTTGGTGGATTCGCGTATCTGGCCCGCTGGGCCTGGCGCCTGGCAAGGGATAGGCGCGTGCCGGCGACGTCGGACGCTCGATTGGTTCTCGCGACATGGGTCGCGGTCTCGTGGGGCGCATATGTGTTCTCGGCGTTGACCGGCGCCGCGACCGACTACCCGCGGTTCGGGCCGCTCCTGCTCGCGCCGCTCCTGGTCGCAGCCGCGGCAATGCTCGGCGCGATGGGGGCCGAGCTGCACCGGCGTTCACCCGGACGTGCGACCGGCGAGCGCGGACTCGCCGCCATCGGACTCGCGATCGTCCTTGTGGCCCCGTTCAGCATCGCGCGCTACCAGTCCGAGGCGCACGGCTATCAGCTCACCGACGATCGGGCGCTGGCGGCTGCCGCGGCGTGGGCCGATTCCAGGCTCATGCCCGGCGTCTCGATCCTCGCCCCGGTCCGGGAGGCCAAGTGGATCGAGGGCCTGACCGGGCGCCCCGCGCTCTTCACCAGCCAGGTCCGGTATGCCTTCCGGCCCATCGAGTGGGAGCGCGGCCTTGCCGCCAGCGCGCTGCTGCGGGGCAATCTGTCGCTGGCCAACGAGTCCTTCTTCCTGACGATGACCGACGGGGCACCGACCGATGCCGGCGCGCAACCGAGATCGATCATCATCGGTGCGAACCACGGCGGCGAGTACCTCGACCTGCTACGCCTGGTGCCGGCTTCGACGGCGATCGTGGCCGCCGATGGGTCCGCGGTTGCGAGCCTGCCCGCCCTCGGCGCTCGCGGGATCGAGACGACGACCGCGCCCGACCGACTCACGACCACCACGCACTGGGCCGGCACCCGCGCGGGCTCTCCGGTTGACCTGACACAGGTCCTCGCAATCGCGCGGGGCACGACGTGGTTCGACCTCGATCTTCACGCCGATACGAGTCTGCCGATCGGCGGGCTGGTGATGGAACTGCGACCACCGACCGGCGTCGCGCTGACGAGGGTGGACGCAGCGAACGGCGTTGCCGAACTGACCTTCGCGCGATACGGACGGGACCAGCCACGCCTGCTCCTGGAAGTGTCCCGTGGAACGATCACGTGGGCGCCCAGTGGGGGATTGCTGATTACAGCTTCGGGCGCGGACCTTTCGCTCCGGGTCACGGATCTCACGGCCGGCGGCGCGTCGACATCACTCCGACTGCTCGATCCACGCCAGCTCATCGCCGATTACGACGTGGGCGCCGCCGTCCTTCGTCGCGATCCGGCCTACGAGGACCGCCGACGACGACTCGAGTCCCTCGGGTTCCACGTCGCCCACGTCGATGGCCCGTATGTGGTGATGGTCCGGACCGGCGCCGCCATCCCTGTCCCATGACAGACCCATACGGCATCGCGGCACTGCCCCGTCCGACGCTGGTTGTCGGCGGCTACGGCTACCGCAATGCGGGTGACGAGGCAATGCTCACTGGCTTGCTGGACATGCTCGGCCGCGACGGGACGAGCGTCGTATCGCGGGCGCCTGCCGAGACGACGGCGCAGCACGGCGTTCGCGCCGTGTCGGTCGGTGGGGCCCCCGCGGCGATGGTCCGGCATCGGAGTCTCGTGATCGGCGGCGGGGGCTTGTTCGGTCGGGACATGGGTGCCCTCGGGCGGCTCCTGCCGGTGGCAGGAATCCTGGCTGCGGCCGCGGGCCGACCAGTCGTGTTGACCGGGATCGGCGTCGATGACGGGATGCCCCGGTTTTCCCGATGGCTCCTCGCGAAGCTCGGACAACGGTCTCAATCCGTCGTCGTGCGGGATGAGGCGTCGCGACGAGTTCTTGCGGAGCTGGGCGTGACCGCATCCGTGGAACCGGACCTCTCGTCGCTCGTTCCGTCCGCCGGCAGCTCCGCCGGTGAGGGGCAACTCCGTTCGGCGGGCCTTGAGCCCGCGCGCAGGCCGGTTGTCGGGCTGTGTCTCACGGCGGTCAACGCCGCTCTGGTTGCCCCCATGCGGCAGGCCATCCTCGAGGCGGTCGATGCGCGCCCGGACCTCGACTTCTGCCTGATTCCAATGAGCCGACACCCCTACGTGGCGACCCACAACGACGAGATCCTGGCTCGTAGCCTCGTCGTCGAACGCCCTCGGCTCCGGGTCATGCTCCCACCCGACGATCCGACGATGCTGCTGGGCGTGTTCGAGGCGCTCGCGGCAGCGGTCTGCATGCGTTATCACAGCCTGCTGTTCGCTCATCGAGCAGGGATTCCGATCATCGGGCTGGCCTACGCCGAGAAGTGCCGACACTGGCTGAGCGAGCGGGGTCTCGAGCCCGTCGAGCCGACCAGCGCGGCACTGCTCGCCCAGCTCGACAGCGTTGCCGCGAAGGCGGCAGCGTGAGCCCTCGCGTTCGCACCGGGATCCGTTGGGCCATCGGCCTGATCCTCCTCGGCACCCTCATCTCGACGCTCGATCTGGGTGCACTTGGTGCTCGGCTCGGATCGCTCAACGTCGGCATCGCGGTTCCAGCGATCCTCGGGCTCGTGGCGGTTCACCTCGTGGCGGCCACGTCGTGGCGTCGACTGACCTGGCACCTCGCCGGCGTGCGACTCGACTGGCGCGCCACGATCCGGCTGTACTACGCGGGGCAGGCACTGGGAGCGGTGACGCCCGCGAATCTCGGCGCCGACGTCTACCGGGTCATGGCCACGGACGACGGTCCGGGCCGAATGCGCATGGCCCGCCCGGTCGTCATCCAGCGGCTGATGAGCATCGTCGCGCTGTTGCTGCTCGGGGCTCTTGGTGCGCTCGTGGTGCCGATCGATGGGCTGGGCCCGTTCGTGGCCGCCTTGCTGCTGCTTGCGGTCGGGGTCGGAGCGTTGACGGTGGTCGCGACGCGGGGTGCGCCGTCGCTGCGCGCCCGACTCGTCCGCGGGCCCGTCCTTCGCCT
>JANMNF010000017.1:0-11950 GCA_031373765.1 Chloroflexota bacterium | reverse complement strand
TGGTCTTCTGTCACCCGTTCGACGATCCGGATGTCATCGCGGGCCATGGATCTGCCGGCTTGGAGTTGGTCGAGGACTTACCGGAAGTCGACGTGCTTGTCGTCGGAATCGGCGGTGGGGGACTGATCGCCGGGATTGCGGTCGCTGTGAAGGGCCTGCGTCCGTCAACGCGGATCTACGGCGTGGAGCCGACCGGAAGTGACGCCATCAGGCAGGGCCTGGCCGCGGGCGCGCCCATTCCGATCACGCCCGTGAGTGTCGCCGACGGCCTCAATGCTCCGTTCGCCGGGGTCCTGCCGCTCGCCATCATCGGCGCTCTTGTCGAGGACGTGGTCCTGATCGATGACGAGCTCATCCTTGGTGGCCTGCGCTTCGCGCTCGAGCGGATGAAGCAGGTTCTCGAACCGGCTGGTGCGGCGGCGCTGGCGGCGACGCTGGCGGGACGCATCCCGATTCGGGCAGGAGAAACGGTCGTCGTCGTCCTGTCGGGTGGCAACATCCAGGTCGATCGTCTTGGCGAGTTGATCGCGCGGGCCGATCTGCTCGGCTGAGCGCGAACTGGTGCTCCGGCCCCGTGACCGGACGCAGGCGCTCCTCAGCCGATGCCGAGCTCCTCGAGCCGGTCATCATCGATCCCCATGTGGTGGGCGAGCTCGTGGATGACGGTGATTCGGACCTCGTCCGCGAGGGCGTCCGCATCGGCGAAGTCCTCCTGGAGTGGCATCCGGAAGAGCGTGATCCGGTTCGGAACCATCAGCCAATCGGCCTGAAACTCCGTTCTCGGAACGCCCTCGTACAGCCCATACAGGTCGTCGTCGAGCGACAGGCCGTTGTCGAGCAATTGGTCGTCGCTCGGCCAGTCGTCGATGACGATGGCGACCTCCGCGAGTGCCTCGTGAAACGGGGACGGGATGGTCGCGATCGCCCGGTCAACGAGATCGGCAAAGCCATCGGCGGATGGTTCGGCGGAGCGGCGGGAGCCTCGCGGTCGTTTCGACATGCTCCCGACATCGTAGCGGCCGCGACGGCGACGTTGACGTCGGCATCGGTCACGCCACCGGTCCCGCAGGCGGCGAGCGGGTAGGATGCCGACCATGAAAGCCGTGTACACGTCCGCGCATCTGCGTCACGACGTGACCCATGAAACGTATCTGGGCATCGCGATCGCGGCCAACGAGGTCACGGAGCGAGCCGAGAACATCCGCCGGTCCCTCGAGGCCGATGGCGGGTTCGTGCTCGTTGGTCCGACCGAGCACGGGCTGGACCCGATCCTGGCCGTCCACGATCCTGGCCTCGTCCGGTTCGTCGAAACGGCCTGGGCGGATGTCCGTGATCAGAAGGTTGATCGCTCGTTTCTGGTCGCCGACACGTATCCCGTTCGGGCGATGTTCGAGGGCATGAGCGACGAGGCGTTGGCTCGCCTCCGCGAACCGGTGGCCGTCGGTGGCCGCACGGGTTGGTACGGGCTGGACAGCAGCAATCCGCTGGTCGAGGGCACCTGGGGCGCGGCGCGAGGCGCGGTTGACGTGGCTCTTACCGCCGTGGACCTCGTGCTCGATGGCGGCGAGCGGGCCGTCTATGGGCTGTGCCGGCCGCCGGGCCATCACGCGGCACGAGCGATGGCCGGCGGTTACTGCTTCTTCAACAATGCGGCGATCGCGGCCGATTCGATTGCGCGCCGGACCGGCGAGCGCGTCGCGATCCTGGATGTCGATGTCCATCACGGCAACGGAACGCAACAGATCTTTTGGCGCCGGGGCGACGTCCTGTATGCCTCGATTCACGCCGATCCAGCACACCTCTACCCGTTCTTCCTCGGCTATGCGGACGAAACGGGCGAGGGGTACGGCGCGGGGTCGAACTTCAATCAGCCTCTCCCGGCCGGCACCGGCGACGAGCCGTACCTCGTGGCGATCGATCGTGCCCTCGAGGCCATCAACGAGACCCCCGGTGACGTGCTGGTCGTCTCTCTTGGCTTCGACACCTATCGCGAGGACCCGATCGGGACATTTGCGCTCACAACGCCGGCTTACCACGAGATCGGCCGGCGGGTGGCGAGCCTCGGCCGACGGCTCGTGATCCTCCAGGAGGGCGGGTACCACCGACCTTCGCTCGGTGAAAACGCCCGGGCATGGCTGCGCGGGGCCGAGGGACGGTCGTACGATCCGGGAACTGGCACTAGCCAGGCGCCGGCCGGCATGAGGAGCGCGGAATGAACAGGCCATTGCCGGATGCGGTGCGCAAGCTCGTCGCCGAGATCGAGACCGAGATCGGTGAATCGGACGAAGCCGCTCTGGCTGCCCCGATCGAGGGTTCCGTGTCTCGTGCCGATAGCGGCAACGGTTCATCCGTCCATGCGAGCGATCGCATCGAAGGCGGGGCCGATCGGGTCGAGGAAGCCGTTCGAGACATCCTCATCGAGATCGGCGAAGACCCGACGCGCGACGGCCTGCGCGGCACGCCTGACCGTGTCCATCGGATGTACGCAGAGTTGACCGCGGGTTATCACGTCGATCCGGACCGGCTCGTCAACGGCGCGATCTTCGATGTCGACTACTCGGAGATGGTTGTCGTCAAGGACATCCCGTTCTATTCGCTGTGCGAGCACCACCTGTTGCCGTTCTTCGGGACCGCTTCCGTGGCCTACATTCCCCGCGGCCGGGTCATCGGCCTGTCCAAGATCCCGCGGATCGTGGAGATGTTTGCGCGGCGCCTCCAGATCCAGGAGCGGATGACGCAGGAGATCGCCGACTTCCTCAACGCGCGCCTTGATCCGCAGGGTGTCGGCGTCGTGGTCGAGGCGAATCACCTGTGCGCGGTCATGCGCGGGATCCGCAAGCCGGGGACCGTGATGACGACGTCGGCGGTTCTCGGCCTGTTCAGGTCTCGCGACCGGACGCGCGCCGAGTTCTTCAGCCATCTCGATCGTCGGTCGCCGACTCCGTGAGCCCCTTGCCGGCGCCTACAATCGCGCCATGACCGACGCACCGATCAAGGTCCTCATCGCCAAGCCCGGTCTCGACGGCCACGACCGCGGAGCCAAGGTGCTCGCGCGCGGCCTGCGGGACGAGGGGTTCGAGGTCGTCTACACGGGCCTGCGCCAGACGCCCGAGATGGTCGCGACCGCCGCGCTGCAGGAAGACGTCGACGTGGTTGGACTGTCGATCCTGTCCGGCGCGCACATGACTCTCGTGCCGCGAATCACCAAGATCCTTCGCGAAAGCGGCCTCGAGGACGTCATGGTTGTGCTCGGCGGGATCATTCCGGACGATGACGCCGTCGCGCTGCGGGAACTCGGGGTATCAGGGATCTTCGGGCCGGGGACCACCATTGCCGAGGTTGCCGACTTCCTGCGCGCGAACGTTCGCGCCCGCGACTGAGTGGGCACGCACGGCGTGCCGCCAAAGGACCAGGCGGATCGGAGTGCCGGACCGAACCCGGCCGACCCGGGGGCCGTGGCGGACCCGGGGGCCGTGGCGGACCCGGCGGCCCGCGCCCGTGTCCTCACGGATGCCGCGACCGCCGGGGATCGACGGGCGCTCGCTCGGCTATTGACTGCGGTCGAGAATCGGACGCCCCTCGCCGAATCGGCCATGCGCGTCCTCTATCCGCTTGCCGGCAAGGCCCACATCGTCGGCATCACCGGAGCGCCGGGCGCGGGCAAGTCGACGCTCGTTGCCGCGCTGATCGCTGAGGCCCGCGCTGCCGGCAGGGTCGTCGGCGTGGTGGCCGTTGACCCGTCGAGTCCCATCACCGGCGGGGCGCTGTTGGGTGACCGCGTGCGCATGCAGGCGTACGCCGCCGATCCCGATGTGTTCATCCGCTCGATGGCATCGCGTGGTCACGCCGGCGGGCTGGCGTCGACCTCAGCTGCGGCAGCGGCCGTGATGGATGCCTGTGGTTTCGATCTCGTCCTGCTCGAGACGGTCGGCACGGGCCAGAGCGAGGTCGAGGTCGCCGCGGCCGCCGACACGACCGTCGTTCTCGAGGCGCCCGAGATGGGCGACGAGGTTCAGGCGATCAAGGCGGGGCTGCTCGAGGTCGCCGACATTGTGGTCGTGAACAAGGGCGATCGTCCGGGTGCGCAGCGGACGGCCTCGCAACTGCGAGCGATGCTCGTTGCCGTGGCGCGCGTCGGCACCGCGGACAAGGCTCATCACGGTGATGACGGCGGCGCCTCGACCGCGCATTTGGGCGCCCCCGCGGAGCGCGCCGCGCGTCCGCGCCCGAAGCAGCCCGAGGTCCTGATCACCACCGCGACGACCGGTCAGGGCATCCCCGAACTTCTCGTGGCGCTCGATCGGCATCGGTCGGTCGGGCGCTCCGATCCCGGGGCCGTCGCGCGGCTCGCGCGTGCCCATGCTCAGGTCTGGGCGATCCTGTCGGACCGGATCCGCGCGTCGTTGAACGAACCGGATCGGCTCGAGGCCACGGAGGCCGTGCTTCGGCAGGTTGCCGACCACGAGCTGGACCCGTTCGCGGCCGTCGATCGGCTCCTCGCGTCGCTGCGGGATTGAACGCCGTGACGGGCGTGGCTGACCCGCTCGGGCTTTGGCATCAACCGCGCGAGGCGGCCACGGGTAGACTCCTGCCATGACGATTGATCGTGTTTTCGTTGCCGGGGCCGGGCTCATGGGCCACGGCATCGGACAGGTGCATGCGGCCATCGGCCGCCAGGTGACGCTCTTCGAACCGGATCTGGCGCGGGCCGAGGCGGGTCGCCAGAGGATCGCCGGCAACCTCGATCGGGCGGTCGCCAAGGGCAAGCTGGACGCCTCAATGCGAGACGAGATTCTTGGCCGCGTGATGGCAACCTCTGACCTCGCGGATGCGGCGACGGCCGACCTCGTCGTCGAAGCGGTTTTCGAGGATCTCGACGTCAAGCAGACGCTCTGGCGCCAAATTGATGGGATCGCGCCTCCGGCCACGATCTTTGCCTCGAACACCAGCTCGATCTCGATCGACACGCTGGCCTCGGTTGTTACGCCAGCGCGGCGCGAGCGATTCGTCGGGATGCACTTCTTCAGCCCCGTGCCGGTCATGCCGCTCGTCGAGTTGATCCGCGGGACGGCCACAACCGACGCGACGGAGAACGCGATCCGCGATCTCACCGATGCGCTCGGCAAGCAGCTGATCGTCTCGGCCGACCGACCCGGGTTCATCGTGAACCGGATCCTCATGCCGCTCCTCGCCGAGGCGATGCACGCGCTCGAGGACGGGACCGGTACGGCCGCCGACATCGATACCGGCGCGAAGGTCGGCCTGAACCACCCGATGGGCCCGCTGGAGCTTGCCGATTTCATCGGTCTCGACATCTGCCTCAACGTCATGCAGGTCCTGTACGACGGCTTCGGGCAGGAGCATTTCAAGCCGCCGGCGAACCTCGTGGAGCTCGTTGCCGCCGGGCATCTGGGCCAGAAGACCGGTCGCGGGTTCCACACATACCCGAGGACCTGAGCACGTGACGCCGACGGCCGGGTCCGTGGGTCCGGGCGGCCTCACGAACGAAGAACGTCTCTTGCGCGACACCGCGCGCGAATTCGCCCAGCGTGAGATTGCTCCGGGCGCCATCGAGCGTGACGAGGAACAGCGCTTCGACCGCTCGCTTTTCAGCCGGATGGGGGAGCTCGGCCTGACGGCCGCCCCGCTCCCGGAGTCAATCGGCGGGGCCGGGTTCAGCTATCTCGGCTGGGCGCTGGTGATGGAAGAACTCGGGGCGGCCGAGATGGCCTCGGCGGTGACCCTGTCCGTGCACATCCTCAGTCAGTACCCCGTGGTCACATTCGGGAGCGAGGACCAGCATCAGGACTGGCTCGCGCCAATGCTGGCCGGCGAGGCGCTCGGCGCGTTCTGCCTGACCGAACCACACGCCGGTTCGGACGCCGGCGCGCTCCGGATGCGTGCCGTTCGCCTGGACGCGGTTGGGGCCGAGCTGCCGGCCGGGGCGCCCGCCGCGGATGTCGCGGCCTATCGCCTCCACGGCACGAAGATCTGGATCACGAACGCACCAGATGCGGACCGCTACCTCGTGTTCGCGACGATCGACCCGGCGCTCGGCCCGAAGGGCATCACCGCGTTTCTCGTGGAGAAGGGGATCGAGGGCTTCGGGTTCGGCGCCCACGAGAAGAAAATGGGCATCCGGTCGTGCCCGGCAGCCGAGCTGATCCTGGACGGGGCCGTCATTCCGGTCTCGCGGCGGCTGGGTGACGAGGGACAGGGATACCGGATCGCGCTGTCAGCGCTGGCCGAAGGCCGGATTTCGATCGCCGCGGCCTGCGTGGGCCTCGCGAGGTCTGCTACGGAACAGGCAGCTGCCTACCTGCATCAGCACACGGCCTTCGGCGCGCCACTGGCCGAGCTCCAGGGGCTCCGTTTCATGGTGGCCGACATGGCCCGTGAGGTGGCCGCGGCCCGTGCCCTCACCCACGAGGCGGCTCGGGCCAAGGACCGCGGTGAACCAATCGGGGAGCTGTCGTCGCTGGCGAAATGGACCGCCTCGGATGCCGCGATGCGAGTAGCCACCGACGCCGTGCAGCTGTTTGGCGCGAGCGGCTACTCCAGGGAGACCGGCATCGAGCGCCTCATGCGCGATGCCAAGGGCGCGCAGATCTACGAGGGCACCAACCAGATCCACCGGGTCATCGTCGCGGACGCCGTCCTGGAACGGGCCAGGGGCTAGGCCGACCGTCGGTCGGGCGGCGCCTCTCCTGACCTAGCGCCCGGCGCCTCGCCCCGCCCGGTGTACGATCGCCGTCATGACCCAGACCTCATCAGGCGGCCCAAACGGGAACGTCTATATCGTCAGCGCTGCGCGAACTCCGATCGGCAAGTTCGGCGGGGCGCTCTCCACCACGCCGGCCGTGCAGTTGGGCGGTGTGGCCATCCGTGCCGCCGTCGAGCGGGCCGGGCTGCCCGAAGGGACGCCGATCGACGAGGTCCTCATGGGCCAGGTCCTCCAGGCGGGCGTGGGTCAGGCGCCGGCGCGTCAGGCGGCGCTGCTGGCCGGATTGCCGGACACGACTTCGGCCACGACGATCAACCGGGTCTGCGGGTCCGGGCTGAAGGCGATCATGCTCGCCGCCGCCGAGATCCGGGCCGGTGACGCGGAGATCGCGGTTGCGGGCGGCATGGAGAGCATGAACATGGCGCCGTACCTGCTGCCGGGCGCCAGATTCGGCCTCCGGCTCGGTGACGCGGCGCTGATCGACGCAACGGTGCATGACGGGCTGTGGTGTGGGATTGAGGGCTGCCACATGGGCACGCACGCCGAGCGCGTCGCCATCAGCAACGAAGTGACCCGCGAGGATCAGGACGCGTTCGCGCTCGAGAGTCATCGGCGCGCGATCGCCGCGATCGACGAAGGCAGGTTCGCCGATGAGATGGCATCCGTGACCGTTCGGGATTCGAAGGGTCGCGAGACCATCGTGGATACGGACGAGAGCCCACGCCGCGATACGTCGATCGAAGCGCTCGCCCGGCTCAAGCCGACCTTCGCGCTGCCTGACGGCGAGGATCGCGGGACCGCGGACGTTGGCACCGTGACCGCGGGCAACGCACCCGGGATCACCGATGGGGCCGCCGCGACGGTCATCGCCAGCGAGCGAGCCGTCGAGCAACTCGGGCTGAAGCCGCTCGCCCGGATCGTCGGCTATGCCCAGGCCGAGGTCGCCCCGAAATGGCTGTTCCTCGCCCCGATCGCTGGCGTTCGCCGCCTGCTGGAGCGAACGCAGATGACGATCGGAGACTTCGATCTCATCGAGATCAACGAGGCCTTCGCGGCCCAGACGCTGGCCGATGGACGGGAACTTGGGTTCGATTGGTCGAAGGTGAACGTCAACGGCGGTGCCGTCGCGCTGGGTCACCCGATCGGTGCCTCTGGTGCGCGCATCGTTGCGACCCTGATCTACGAGCTGCGACGGCGCGACGGACGATATGGCCTCGCCACGCTGTGTCTGGGCGGTGGCGGATCGGTCGCAATGGCGGTGGAATCCACTGTCTGAATAGCCGGCGAGTCCTGCCCCAACCGGGACCATTGACTCGTGGCAGGCGCCTGCCCCGCACCGTACGTTTCCGCACATGACCACGACCGTCCTGGACGTCGCGTCGCCGCGCCTGCCCTTCGGCGCGCGGCCGAGCGTGCCGAAACCGATGCTCCTCATGATCGTTTTCGGGGTCTTCCTCGTGATCGTTGGGGTCACGGCGGCGTTCCAGACGCTCCTCGTCGCCCAAAGCGTTACCAATGCCGCGACGAACGCGATCATCAGCAGTGATGCCGCAACGGTCCGAACGTTCGTCAACGGCCTGGTGACCCAGGGCGATCTCAACGGCTCGGCGCCGGCGGACCATACGGCCACGGTCGAGCACGGCCTGCAATCGATCGCGGCAGCGTCGGAAATCCTGCTGGTGGAAATTCGAAGCCCGGATGGAACGATCCGGCTGTCGAGCAACCCAGCGGTCCGAGGCGAGTCCGCTCCGGACTCAAGCGACTTTGCTTTCGCGCTTTCCAAGAAGGAGGCAAAGTCGGCGTTCATCATGGCCGGTGAGCCGACCGAGGGCGCCGGGCTGCCGGTGGCGAGCGGCAAATTGATCCGGGTGTACTTTCCGCTCGTCGCGCCCGATCACGAGGTCAAGGGCGTCGTGGCCATCTGGCGTGATGCCGGCCCAATCCTGGCCGGCGTCGAGAAGGTCCGGAACGACGTCCTGGCGGTGATCCTCAGCGCTGCCGCGATCGTCGCGCTGTTGCTGTTCCTGGTCTTCCGTGCGGCCCAGAGGAGGATCACCCGCCAAACGCTGCAATTGATCGAGGCCACGCATCTGGACGCTCTGACAGGTTTGCCGAACCACGGGGCGATGGTCGGGGCCCTCGCCCTCGCGATCGAGCCCGCGCGCCGTGCCGGCACGACGATCTCAGTGGCGCTCCTGGATCTCGACAACTTCCGCAATGTCAACGACACCCACGGGCACGAGGCGGGCGATGTCGCCCTGCTCCAGCTCGCACGAACCCTGCAGGCATCGCTTCCGCCCGGCGCGACGCTCGGGCGCTATGGCCCGGATGAATTCCTGGTTGTCGCAAGCGGCCTGGAGCCATCCGAGCTTGAGCCGTACCTGACTAGTGCAAGGCTCTCGCTCACCGACCAGGACCTCGAGATCGATTCGAGCGAGCGCCTGCCGATCAGCCTTTCCGGGGCCATCGCCGCGTTTCCGGGCGATGCCCGGTCCGTCACAGAACTCCTCTCCGTGGCCGCCGTCGTCCTGGCCGAGGCGAAGATCAGCGGCGGCGGGCAGATCATCATCGCCGGCGATCGCCCGTCGGCTACCGATGAACAGCGCACCTTCGACGTGCTCCAGGGCCTCGTCTTCGCGATTGACACGAAGGACCGCTACACCCGGCGCCACTCCGAGGATGTGTCGCGCTACTCCTCATTCCTCGCCCGGCGGATCGGCCTCGATGACGACTTCATTGAAGGAATCACTGCGGCTGGCCTGCTCCACGACATCGGGAAGATCGCGATTCCTGACGCTGTCCTGCGCAAGCCGGGACGCCTGACTGTTGAGGAGCAGCGGATCGTCAAGGAGCACGTAACGCTTGGCGAGTCGATCGTCCGCAATGTGCCGCACGTCGACCTGGTGCGAGCCGGAATTCGACATCACCACGAGCGGTGGGACGGCCGCGGTTACGTCGATGAACTGGCCGGCGAAGAGATCCCGCTTGTCGCTCGCATCCTCGCAATTGCCGATGCGTTCTCGGCGATGACAACGACACGCCCGTATCGCAAGGCGATGGGTGTTCAGATCGCGCTCGGCCGGCTCGGCGATGCTGCCGGCACCCAGCTCGACGAGCGCCTCGTCGCGGCATTCATCGAGGGTATCGAGACGGCCTCAGACGCTCCCATGCCGGGTGAGAAGCCGTCGGGTCCCGGACTCTGGGTCCCAAGCACACAGGTGGCCTGAGCCGTGCGGGGGCTCGCAACGACCTCTCGCCGCTCCATGGTCCTGATCCTCGCCCTCCTGATCCTCGAGATCGCACGACCCGCAACCTCCTATGCCGCTCAGGCTTGGGGAGTCATCGCCGACAAGGCGGTCGTCACAGCCGGGACGCCCTCTGTCGTCAACGTGTCGATCACGAACCTGTCGACCGGCAACGGGGGCGGCGAGGCCATCGCCTGCGTCAAGATCTCGATCCCGGGCGAATTCACGATCCTTTCGGTTTCGGTCAAATCAGTCAGCCGAGGCTTGGGCTGGTCGACGACCTACACGGGGCAAAACGTGAGCATTCAGGCTGCCTCGGACTCCGACAGGCTCACCGGAGCGCCGAATCGCGACCAGATCGTGGTCGCCGTCACGGTTCTGCCAGCGGCGGTGGGCGTTTACAGCTGGAACGCGAATGAGTTCGCCAAGCCGGACTGCACCAATGCGTACGGGAGCCCGCTGTCAATTCCGATGGTGATAGCGGCAGCGCCAACCCCGACGCCATCACCGACAGCGACACCCACTCCGACGCCCGCCCCAACGCCGACGCCCGCCCCAACGCCGACGCCCGCCCCAACGCCGACGCCCGCCCCAACCAGAACGCCGTCACCGACGAGCCCAAACCCAACCGCGACCGAACCGCCGTCGAGCACTGACGGACCTCTACCGTCCGGTACCAGCGAGCCGACACCGGATCTGGGCGCGAACGGGCCACCGCAGGCGTCCGGCGCTCCAACGCCGCAACCTTCGTCGTCGAATGGTCCCATTGCTTTCGGCCAGGGGACCGTGCCCCTGGCAGGAGGCTCGGATGGGTCTGGCAGCGGCATGGACGCTGCTGGCGCGGACCTGGCGGCAGCAGTCCTGGCCACGGCGCAGCAAAATCAGGGCGGGGGAATCATCAACGCCGGCCCCGCCACGCTGACGAATTGCATCGTCGCCGGGAACACCGTCGGCCCCGGCGGCGTCGGCGCGGATATTCTCAATGACGACGGTTTCGTGTCTGGGACCGTCACTCGCGTCGGCGCGAACCTCATTCAGGATTATGTCCAACGGATCGGCAGCACCAGCAGCGGTCCGCAGGCGATCACTCTTCCTCCGCTCCTCGCCCCACTCGGCGCCTACGGCGGACCGACCCGGACGATGGCCCAGCTCCCCGGCAGCCCAGCGCGGAACAACTCTGTGGGCAGCTCCTTCACCACCGACCAGCGCGGTTTCCTCACCATCGGCACGCCGGACCTCGGCGCGTATGAAGCCGGCTCCTCGATCGTCACCTACGCCGCCTGGGCCTACGAAACGCTCCCGCCCGGTGCGGACTACAGCTTCACCGCCGACTTCGACAAAGACGGCCGCCAGAACGGTCTCGAATACGCCACCCTCACCGACCCGCTCGCCGCCACCGACGCCGCTCTAACCACGCTGACCCTGAACCCGAGCCGGACGTTTGCCTTCATCCAGTTCCCCTTCCGCACTGCAGCCACCGATCTGAGATACGAACTGGAACGCAGCACCGATCTCGGAACGTGGACAAAGATCGTGGACATCGATCGGGGCCAGTTTAACGACGAGGCTCCGGGAGTTCTTTTCTTCGCCCAGGATGGTTTCCTTTTAACCTACAGCGACGCCTTCGTCGCCGGGCGCAACAAAGTCTTCTACCGCCTGAACGTCAGCCTGCCGTAAGGCCCGTATCCTCTCTCGCCGTGCACGCGAGCGAGTCCAGCCTCCGAGGCGTTGGGAAGCATCGTCTGGACATTGGTCCTCAGTCTCTGGTCATGCTGCAGATTCCTTCCCCATGAACACTCTCACCCGCCTCGCTTTTTTCCTCGTCGCTCTCGGTGCATCCGTCGTCCCCAGCTCGGCTGCAAGACCGAATGTGCTCTTCATCGCCATCGACGATCAGAATGACTGGATCGGCTGCCTCGGCAGACATCCGCAGGTGAAGACGCCGCACATCGACGCACTTGCCGCGCGCGGGACGCTCTTC
>JANMNF010000198.1:0-8122 GCA_031373765.1 Chloroflexota bacterium | reverse complement strand
ATGGACCCGGCGTTTGACTATGACTTCGTTTCCGGTCTGGCCGTGGACAGTGTCACCGAGCCGCTCCTCAAGTTCTGCGAGAAGGACACGAAGCTCTGCCCAAACCTGGCTGAGTCATGGACAGTCAGCGATGACGGTCTGACGTACACCCTGAAGATCCGACAGGGCGTCAAATTCCACGACGGGACCACGATGACCGTCGACGACGTCGTCTTCAGCCTGAACCGGATCCGGGACCCGCAGCTTGGGTCGTATGTCGGCTGGATGCTCGCCAATGTCGCCGACGTCAAGGCCCCCGATGCCTCTACCGTCGTCGTGACGCTCGCCCGGCCGGACGCCCTGTTCGAGTACGCGCTCGCCGCTACGGCGGCGCACGTCGTCAACAAGGCCTTCGTCGAGAAGAACGGCGACAAGTACGGCACGCCGGATGTCGGCTCGGTCGGCACGGGCCCGTTCAAGTTCGTCGAGTGGAAGAGCGGCGATCATCAGACCGTGGCCCGCTTCGACGACTACTGGGACAAGGCCAACGGTGGTCCGTACCTCGACCAGATCACGATCAAGATCCTGCCCGAGCCGACGACGCGCGTGGCCGGACTCCAGACGGGCGACATCGACTTCATCATCAACAACATCCCGTCCGATCAATATGCAACCGTCAAGGCGATCAGCGATGTCGACCTGACGTTCACGACCTCCTACTACGGCGAATGGATCACGTTCAACACCAAGAAGGCGCCGTTCGACAACGTCAAGATCCGCCAGGCCCTGAACTACGCCTTCGACAAGAAGTCGGTCCGTGAGCTCTTCTACGGCGCTGATGCCGCCCCGACCAAGGCGACCCTCGTCAATCCGTCGCTCTGGACGTTCAATCAGCCCGAGTGGCAGGCCGCCTGGGACCAGCTCCCGGCCTACGACTTCAATCTCGAAACCGCCAAGAAGCTCCTCGATGAATCCGGGGTAGCGGACCAGCTCAACGGCACCGAAATCGCCTACTACGATTCGACACCGTCGATCAAGGGGGCTGCCGAGGCCTTCATCGACTCCATGGGCAAGCTCGGCATCACGATCAAGGCACGCAAGGTCACCTATCAGGAGAATGTTGCGCTCCAGTTCGGTGAGCACAACGACTACGATATTCTCGTCGCGAGCTGGGGCTCAGACTTTCCGGATCCGTCGGGCAACCTCCGCCCGAACTTCGCGTCCGAGAACATCGTTGCCGGTGGGGCGAACTCCTCCGCCTATGAAAACGCGACCGTCGATGAGCTCCTCGCAAAGCAGAACACGCTCGTCGACAAGACCGAGCGCGCCAAGCTCCTGATCCAGGCCCAGAAGCTGATTGCCGACGACGCGCCAGTCATCGTCACCGCCTACCCAGGATGGCCGCTCGCGGTGAACAAGCGGCTCGGCGGCGCGTCGGTCAATGCCCTGTGGTATTGGTCCGGCCTGTTCAAGGACATGTACGTCAGGTAACAACGCTTCGTCGATCGCTCAGCCTTGAACGGTCCCGGATGCCTGTTCGCAGGATCCGGGACCGAACCGTTCGCCTGGTGGAATCGGCCACCGCCTGAGGAAAGGGAGCATCGGGGTTCTCGCCTACACCCTGCGGCGGCTCGCCGCGCTGATCCCCGTGCTGCTCTTTGTCTCGTTCGTCACGTTCGGGCTGGTTCGCCTCGCGCCGGGTGATCCAGTCGTGATCGTCCTCGGCGGAAAGAAGGTCGATCCGGCCACGATGGAGGTCCTCCGGCACCAGTTTGGCCTGGTCGGGGATCCGATCACGCAGTACGTCGCCTGGCTCGGGCGCGCGCTTCAGGGCGACCTCGGCCAGAGCTTCCGGCTGCGACAGGACGTCGTCTCGGTGATCTCTGAACGACTCCCTCTGACCCTCGAACTCATCGGACTGTCCATGCTCATCGCCATCGCGGTCGCCATCCCGCTCGGGGTCGTCCAGGCCCACAAGCGAAACTCCTTCATCGACTACGCAGGCAGCCTGCTCGCGTTGATCGGGCTCAGTTCTCCGGTCTATTTCACGGCTATCGTTGGTGTTCTCGTCTTCGCTGTCGGCCTTGGCTGGCTGCCTGCCTTTGGCGCAGGTAATGACCCGATCGACCAGCTCCACCACTTGATCCTGCCAGCCGTGTCGCTGGCCCTCGGAACGATTGCCCTGACATCGCGAATGACACGGTCGGCGATGCTGGAGGCGCTCAGTTCGGACTACATCGAAGCGGCCCGCGCCAAAGGGCTCCCTGAACGGACCGTCCTCGTGAAGCACGCGCTGCGGAATGCTCTGATCCCGGTGGTGACCGTGACCTCGCTCCAGGTCGGATTCCTGCTGGTTGGCAGCGTGCTGGTCGAGACGACCCTCGGCCTCGGCGGTCTGGGCAGCCTGATTACCGACGCGATCCAGAATCGGGACTACCCGGTGATCCAGGCGACCGTGCTCCTCCTGACCGTTGCCTTCAGCATCCTCAATCTTCTGACAGACCTCGTTTATGCCGTGATCGACCCAAGGATTCGATACCAGTGAACGTGGGGTTGATCCGAGGAAGGCGTTTGGGGATGTTCGCGTCCGTGCGCCGGTCGCCGCTGGCCCAGAATCGCGCCGCGCTTGCGGGACTCATCGTTCTCCTCCCGATCCTCGTCGCGACGATCGCGCCTGGCGTGCTGGCCGGCCTGGATCCGAACAGTCAGGATCTGGCGGCATCGCTCCAGCATCCGAGCACTGAGCACTTCCTCGGAACCGACAAGCTCGGCCGTGACGTGTTTTCTCGGATCATTTTCGGAGCGCAGCCGACGCTCCTCGGTGCCGTCGTCGTGGTACTGATCAGCGGGTTTATCGGAATCCCGCTCGGCCTCGTGGCCGGCTACTACGGCGGGCGGATCGATGCCTTGATCATGCGCATCCTCGATGCGCTCCTGGCGTTTCCGGCCCTGCTCCTCGCGATCCTTGTCGTTGCGACGTTCGGGCGCGGCCTTGGCACAGTCGTCATCGCACTGGGTGTCATCTACGTGCCAGCGATGGCACGGCTCGTGCGGAGCGTGACGCTCGTCCAGCGCTCGCTGGCCTACGTCGATGCTGGCCGTGCGCTGGGGTTCTCAGATGGACGGATTCTGTTCCGCCACATCCTCCCCAACCTCGTCGCCGCCGTCGTCGTCCAGTCCACCATCGACCTTGCTTACGCAATCCTTGATATCGCCGCGCTGAGCTTCCTCGGGCTTGGCCAGCAGCCCCCGGACCCGGACTGGGGCTCGATGCTGTCCGACGGTCGGGCCTACCTGCTCCAGAACGCGTGGCCGGCTATGTCCGCCGGCCTTGCCATCATGTTCACCGTGGTCAGCTTTAACCTTGTTGGCGACGGCTTGCGGTCCCAGTTCGATCCGCGAGAGCGGGAGCGCTGAGGTGACTGCACGGAGAAGCACATCACGCCTCCCATCACGCGCCTCGCGCGCAGGGAGCGCCGGGGACACACTCCTCGAGATACGCGCCCTCAACGTCGAGTTCAGGACGTCGATGGGCACCGTCCGAGCAGTGAACGGGGTGGATCTCGACGTACGCGCCGGAGAGATGGTTGGCCTGGTCGGAGAGTCCGGATCCGGCAAGAGCGTCACGAGCCGCGCCATCATGGGTCTCCTGCCGCCTCGTACAAGCACCATCGCCGGCAGCATCCTCCTTGGCGGCGATGACCTTGTCGGTCTCGACGAGCGGGCGTATCGCCGGGTTCGCGGCGAGCGTGTCGCGATGATCTTCCAGGACCCTATGACGGCGCTCGACCCGCTCTACACGGCGGGCGAGCAGGTCGCTGAGGCACTGCGCTTCCACTTCGACCTCGATCGTGCGACCGCGCGTGGCCGGGTCATCGCCCTGTTCGACCAGGTCGGCCTCGCCGAGCCGGACAAGATTCATGAGTCCTATCCGCACCAGCTCTCGGGTGGGATGCGACAGCGCGTCATGATCGCGATGGCGCTGGCCTGTGAACCGGAGCTGCTGATCGCCGACGAGCCGACCACGGCGCTGGACGTAACGATCCAGGCGCAGATCCTCGGCCTGCTCCGCGACCTTGTCCGAGAGCGCGGCATGGCCCTGCTGCTCATCACGCACGATCTCGGGGTGGTCCGTGAGTTGTGTGAGCGCGCGGTAGTGCTGTACGGCGGTCGAGTCGTAGAAGGTGCGCCGGTCGCGGACCTGTTCGCGACGCCGCGACACCCCTACACGGCTGGGCTCGCGGCATCGATTCCGTCTATCGCCGCCCGTCGCCGGCGGCTCCCCCAGATTCCCGGCACTCCGCCGGATCCCGCCCGACTGCCGAGCGGGTGTGCATTCGCCCCACGCTGCCCAGTCGCCATCGAGCGCTGTAGGGCGGAGCGTCCCGACCTCACGAACGCCGGCGCCTCGAGGCTCGCGGCGTGCCACCGGAGCCATGAGGTTGGCGAAGGGCTGGCACTCAATTGGAGCGGAGGGAACCCCGGATGAGCATCGACTGGACGATCGACCCTGCGCTGGGCGCACGCGAGGGTCACGTGATGGTTGACGGCTTGCGGACCTGGTACGCGGTCGTCGGCGACGAGGTCGCCGAGCGGGCTTCCGGGAAGGCGCCGCTGCTGCTGCTCCATGGCGGGCCCGGGGCCTGCCACGACTACCTCGAATCGCTGGCGTCCCTGACGGCGACCGGGCGGCGGGTGATCTTCTACGACCAGCAGGGCTGCGGAAACTCCGATCAGCCCAACGATCCGGGGCGCTGGACGGTGAACTTCTACGTCCGCGAACTGGACGCCGTGCGCCGGCACCTTGGTCTTGAGCACTGTCACATCCTCGGCCAGAGCTGGGGCGGCATGCTCTTGATGGAGTACCTCGCGACGCGGCCGGCCGGCGTCGTCTCCGCGACGATCGCGAGTTCGCCTGCGAGCATGCCGATGTGGATGTCCGAGACGGCACGGCAGCGGGCCGCCCTGCCCGCGGACGTCCGGGCGACCCTTGATCGCCACGAGGCTGCGGGTTCCTGGGACGACCCCGAGTACGAAGCGGCGGTCGCGGTCTTCTATGCCCGCCATCTCTGCCGCGTGGTCCCGAACCCGGAATTCGTGACCCGCTCCTTCGCCAAGCTCGCCCGCAACCCGCAGGTCTACCGGACGATGAACGGCCCGACGGAATTCCACGTCGTCGGGACCCTCAAGGACTGGAACATCCTGGACCGGCTCAGCAATATTGAGGAGCCTGTCCTCGTCACGAGCGGCCGGCACGACGAAGCCACCCCGGTCCAGATGCTCGAGATCACCCGGCGACTGCCCCACGCGGAGTGGGTGCTATTCGAGGCCAGCGGCCATATGGCCCACGCCGAGGAACCCGATCGCTACATGGCCACCGTCGCAGACTTCCTCGCGCGGGCGGAACTCGGAGTCGCGTCGCGTCGCGGGCACGCCCCAGGTCATCGCGACGATGTGGGACCTGCCCAGGTCGACATGGCGGACGATCCGACGGCCCGGGCTCGCTCGGCAGGCGCCGGACGGCTGACTGGCCGGGCGGGGCCGGCGTGACGACCGAACGTGCGGCGACCGAAGTCCTGCTCGACGTCCGCGACCTCGTCGTGACATTCCCGGGCCGGACGGGCGGCGTGGGCAGGTTGGCCGGACGACCGTCACGCGACGTCAACGCCGTCCGCGGCGTCAGCCTCTCGATTCGACGCGGGCAGACGTTGGCCCTGGTCGGCGAATCCGGGTCCGGCAAGACGACCACGGGTCGGGCGATCATCCGCCTGACGCCGGCTACGTCGGGGTCGGTCACTTTCGACGGCATCGATGTGCGAGCCGCCGGCAAGGCCGAACTGCGACGCCTGCGGGAGCGGGTCCAGATCGTCTTTCAGGACCCGTATTCGAGCCTCAATCCGCGGATGACCGTCGAAGCGACGATTGCCGAGGTGCTGGCCGTGCATCGGATCGGGACTACTGCGTCCGAGCGGCGCGAGCGTGTCGCGGGGCTTCTGGCGGACGTGGGCCTCGGCGTCGAGCACGCCGGACGATATCCACATGAGCTATCCGGCGGCCAGCGTCAGCGGGTCGGCATTGCTCGTGCCCTGGCCATCGACCCCGAGTTGCTTATCCTTGACGAGCCCGTCAGCGCCCTCGATGTCTCCGTCCAGGCGCAGATCGTCAACCTGCTCGAGGATCTCCAGGAGGAGCGCGGCCTTGCCTACCTGTTCATCGCCCATGACCTCGCCGTCGTCCATCACATCGCCGACCACGTCGCGGTGATGTATCTCGGTGAAATCATCGAGGAGGGACCGGTCGACGCCGTGTACGCGGACCCGCACCACCCGTACACGCGCGCCCTCCTTGCGTCCATCCCGGGCTCGCGAGGAGATGGCGCCCAGGCCCGAGGAGAGTTGCGGATGGACCTGGCAACGGGACCGGGCTGCCCATTTCGCAATCGGTGCGTGGCCCGACACGATCGATGCGAGACCACTCCCCCGTACGTGCCGCTGGGGGACAGTCGATGGAGCCGGTGCTGGCTCGATACGGAGGAACCGTCATGAGTCGTTCGCCGTTCCACGTCAGGGCGGACCAGTTTCACCTGGCCTGGGACCGAATGGTCGAGCCCGTCGTCCGCGTCGCGAGTGGCGACGAAGTCGCGTTCGACGCACTCGACGCCTCGGGCGGCCAGATCGGCGCGGATTCGACAGCAGCGGATCTCGCCACTCTCGACTTCTCCCGCGTCGACCAGGTCTGCGGCCCGGTGTTCGTCGAAGGTGCCGAGCCAGGCGACACGCTCGAGATTGAGCTTCTCGAATTCGTGCCCGGTCAGTGGGGTTGGACGGCCGCGATCCCCGGATTCGGGCTGTTGACCGAGGACTTCCCGGACGCCGCGCTGCGGATCACCCGCCTCGCCGATGGCAATGCAGAGTTCCTGCCCGGCATCCGGATCCCGCTCGCGCCGTTCTGCGGGGAGCTCGGCCTCGCCCCGGCCGGCGCGCCTCGCTCGACCATCCCCCCAACCGAGCTCGGCGGGAACATGGACACCCGCCACCTGACCGCCGGGTCAGTGCTATGGCTGCCTGTTGCGGTGCCGGGGGCCCTGTTCAGCCTGGGCGACGGCCACGCGGCCCAGGGCGATGGGGAGGTGTGTGGAACCGCGATCGAAACGTCGATGCACGCACGGGTACGCCTGAGTGTCCGGCGCGATGTCCGGGTCACCTCACCCGAGTTCCGAACCGCGGGCCCGCTCGGCGCTTCGACCAACACGGCGGGATGGCTGGCGGCCGACGGAATTGGCCCGGACCTGATGGTCGCCGCGCGCGACGCGGTCCGCCGGATGATCGATCGCCTGATCGCCGAGCACACGTTGTCCGCGATCGATGCCTACCTGCTGATGAGTGTGGCCGGCGACCTGCGTATCAGCGAGATCGTGGACCAGCCGAACTGGATTGTTACCGCGTACTGTCCGCGCTCGATCTTTGGTTGACCGGCGGCCGAGCGCGACAATCGGCGCTCCCCGCTGGGAGGAGGCGCACGATCGACTCGTCACGACGCTTCGCGACCTGATCCGGATCCCGTCGGTCAATCCCCCCGACCCTCCGGGCCCGGAACTGGATGCCGCTCGGCGCATCAGTGCCTGGCTCGCCGAATCCGGGATTCCGTCCACCGTCTATGAACCGGTGCCTGGCCGAGGTTCGGTGGTCGCGCGACTCCGGGGCGATGGAACGGGCGGCGAACCGCTCCTGCTGCTGTCACATCTCGATGTCGTCCCGGCTCCTGCCGACCAATGGACGCAGGATCCATTCGGGGGCGCGGTCGTCGACGGGTACATCTACGGGCGCGGCGCCGTCGACATGAAGGACCTCGCGGCGATGGAGATCGAAGTCTGCCGCCTGCTCGCCGAGGAGGCCGCGGCCGCCGGCCGCAATCCGGCCACGGATCCAATTCCGGGACTGCGCCGCGACGTCCTGCTGGCCGTGACGGCGGACGAAGAGGCCGGGGGCCTCGATGGTGCGGGCTGGCTCGCCGATCACCATCCCGAACACCTCCGGGCGGCTGGCGCGTTGAACGAGTCCGGGGCAGTCAGCCTCGACGTCGGTGGCCGGCGCCTCTACCCGATCCAGGTGGCCGAGAAGGGGTACGCCGTCTACCGGATCAC
>JANMNF010000207.1:0-16104 GCA_031373765.1 Chloroflexota bacterium | reverse complement strand
AGCACCGTACGCTTTGCCTCGGGTCCGCCGAGCGAGTACTGACCAATGGACCCGTCACTGCGGACCACCCGATGGCACGGCACCACGAGCGGCACGGGGTTGTGGGAAAGCGCGGTTCCAACGGCCCGAACAGCCTTCGGACGACCGATTTCCGCGGCAATCCAGCCGTAGGGACGGACCTCGCCGCGGGGGATCTCGAGGGCCTTGAGCCAGACCGCGACCTCGAACTCGGTGTGCCCGCGAAGGTCGAGAGAAATCCGCACGCGCCGATTGCCGGCGAGACGGGCTTCGACGGCCCGCGCCAGGTGCTCGGGGACACGCTCGACTCGATGGAGGGGACGCCCCACACGGTCTTCGAACCGCTGGGCCAGCAGATCCGGGTCGTCCGCGCGATCGATCCATGAGATCCCACGCCCATTCCAGGCGACCCCGATGGGTCCCAGCGGCGACGGAAGCTCAGCCCAAAGATCGGCCAGTCCAACGTCGGTCAGGACTGCCCGGGCGAGGCGCTCCGGAGCAGCAGATGCGAGGTCGGCCAGGGCGGCCACCAGTTCGTCCGGTCCATTCGCGGGCACTGGGCGAGTGCGAGTCATGCGGTCATCTCCCTGGCCGAATCGGCCTGAACAGCGAGTTGCGGCGTGAGGTTGCGTCGGAGGATGGCCAGACCCCGATGGACCTGGGCCTTGACCGTGCCCTCGGGTCGGGCGAGCGCCGAAGCCGTTTCCGACACCGATAACCCATCCACGTAGCGGAGAACGACGGCCTCGCGCATCGGACCCGGCAGACCGAGCAACGCGAGAGCCAGCTCGCGACGTTGCTCGTGGCGCTCGGCCACGGCCGGCGGCGACAGCCCCGCCTGGGTTGTGGGCTCCCAGCCGACCTCGACGAGGGGATCCAGTTGCACCGGCGGCGTTCGATCGACGATGCGACGGCGGCGATTTCGGGCGAGGTTGATCGTGATCGTCGCGAGCCACGGACGAAGGTTCAGCGAGCGAATGCGCGCGGCGTCGTAGCCAGCCAGCGCCGTGTACGCACGGACGAGCGCATCCTGGGCCACTTCCTCAGCATCACTCGGGACCCCGAGATACCGATCGGCGATCGTGTACAGCCGGGCCGCGTGTGCCTCCACCAGCGCTGGGAAGGCGGTGTCGAGGTTCGCGGCGAGACGGGCGACGAGGGCGAGGTCGGTATCCATCGATCTCCAGAACACGGTCCGAGCCGGATCGGTTGCAGTCTCTCCGAGGGATCAGGCGCCCGCCAGTACCTCGATCTCACCGGTCGGCTGGACGAGGAAGATCCAGATATCCCAGGCGACGTGGCTCACGATCAGCGTACCGAGCGGAGCGCCCGCTGCGTACAGGGCGCACCAATGGGCCCCGGCGACTCCAGCCGCGCCCATGAGCGTGAAGTTGCCGGACGTGACGTGAACGCCGCCGTACGCCCCGGCGGCCAAAGCGGCACCCTTCCAGCGGCCAAAGCGGCGCATCAGGGCGGCCTGGACGAGGCCGCGCCAGAAGAGCTCTTCGGCCGGTCCGATGATCGTGGCCAGTCGCGTGGCGATCTCGGCTCGTGGTCGGAGTGTGCGCAGGGCGTAGATCTCGCGGATCTGAGCGTCGCCACTCGGGACAAAGCGACGCGCAAAGCGGTCGCCGATCTGGAAGGTCAGGTACAGGATCCCGGCCGAGGCGAGACCGACCGGCACGTGCCAGAACCGAATACGTGCCCCGCGAGCGTTCCGCGATGTGGCCAGGGCGATCAGCCCAAGAGCGACGCCGGTCACGGTCATCCGATCCCAGAACCGCTCACGCGGACCCCGGAATGTCGCCGTGAACGCGGTCGCGGCGGCGGCCAGGCCGATGGCCAGGGCGAGGGACCCCGGCCGACCGTCGACCTCGGACGCTTCAACCTCGGACGTTTCAGCCACGCAGCAGCCCCGAGAGGAGCACGCCGACCACGAGCAGGCCTCCGAACGCCAGATGAAGGCGGGCAGTCTGGAGGTCGATCATCGCGATGGCCCGTGCCTGGCCGGTCGCACCGAGCTCGGCGGAGCGGACCACCTGGGCCAGGAAGGGCAGGGACAGGATGGCCACGAGCGTGGCGGGCGGCAGCCAGCCCACCGCCACCGACAGGCCGAGCGTCATGTACGCCCCAAGCACCAGGGCCACATACCCGTAATGCGCCCACTCCTTGCCGATCCGCGACGACAGGGTCACGATCCCGGCCCGGGTGTCCTCGCTGATGTCCCGCCACTCGTTGCCGTGCAGGATTGCCGCGACGAGCAGCCCGACCGGGACTGACAGGATTCCGGCGCTCAGGCTCCATGCGCCAGTGACGGCGAAGTAGCTGCCAACGACCATCAACGGGCCCATCAGGACGAAGACCAGCGGCACGCCGAGGGCGCGGTACTTGTACTGGAGCGGAGGAGCCGTATATCCCCAGCCTCCGACGAGGCCGACGAGCCCGAGCGCCACGATGGCGGGGCCGCGTAGCCAGATCAGGTAGACCCCGACCGCCATCGCCAGCACGAATGCGCCGAAAGCGACCGCAAATGCGGCGCGCTCCGAGATCCGTCCCTTGACGATCGCGTGACTGGCGCGAGGCGAAACGATCGTATCGATGCCCTGCCGGACGTCGTAGATCTCGTTGATGATGTTGGTCCCCGAGTGGAGCAGGACGGCACCGATCAGCGCTGCCACAAACGGCAGCGCGCTGAATTGCCCGTCAACGAAGGCGAGAGCTGCCCCAGCCGCGACCGGAATCACGGATGCGGTGTAGGCGAACGGACGGAGAATCTCCCAGGTGGCGGCAAGGCGACGACGCATCGCCTCGATCGGCCCGAGCCGACGGTCATCCGCCAGGCCCGTGCCGGGCCCGCGCCCGAATTGAGGGGCCGCAGATGCGCCGTCCAGTGGAGCGCCACCGAGCTCAGGGCTGCGAGCCCCGTCGGCCGCAACGGCCGGCATTGGCATCTCGGCGAAAAGCGTGGCAGCGGCCAGGAGTTCCTGGATCTGCTGCTCTTCCTGGAGGACCGGCTGGAGCAGTGGCAGGTCCAACCCGGTTTCGACGTGGTACGCCATCGCCTTCGCGGCGACATCCTCGCGCGTCCCGCACAACATGAAGGCATCGAGCAGGTCGTCCGGGATCAGGTTGCCGGCGGTCGTGAAGTCCTCGGCGCGCCAGGCCGCGGAGATCGCATCTCGGAGCGCGGGATCAAAGCCAGCCCGCCCGAGCGAGATGTCCGACAGGATCGACATCATGTAGATCACGAATGGCTCGCGCTTCGCCCGGTTCAGGGCCTCACGACGGGTCTTGTCCACAAGGGACAGGAGATAACCGGCGGAATCGACGGCACCACGATCGCGACCGGCGTCGGATGCCGCCGCTCGAAGGCGTTCGAGGATCCCGTGCAGGGACGGAATTGACTCGGCCGGCCGCGCGAGGTAGCCATCGGCCTTTTCGCCGGCGAGGGCGACGAATTCTTTCCGGTAGGCCGCGATGAACAGCGGGATCCGGTGGGTGGGTGGAAACATTGGTTGAATCGGCGGCAGTCCGGGGGTCGCGGAGGGGAGTCGCTGGCCGGCCCACAGGGCTCGCAACGTATCCATCGCCTCCGAGACGTGGCCGACGGCCGTCTCTGGTGCGTAGGGAATGCCCATCTGCTTGAGCCGCAGCGGCAGTCCCGTCCCGAGGCCCATCACGATCCTCCCGGGCAGGATCTCATCGAGCGCCGAGCCGGTCATCGCGAGGACGACGGGGTGCCGGGTATTGGGATTGACCGCACCCAGCGCAACCCGGAAGGAGCTGCCGTCCCGGTCCCGTGCCAGACCGTCGGCGACGATCGACGCGAACGTGACCGCGTCCCGTTCGAAGTACGAATCGTGGATCCAGATCGATTCGAGACCGGCATCGCGCGCCTGGCGTGACCAGTCGAGGACTTCTTCGGGCTCACCACGAGCGGCCAACCCGAGGCCGATCCGGCGGGAAAGTACAGGCATGACGTGCTCCGATCAGGTCCGGGCGGCCACGCGGGATCCCGGGCTCCCACATGCTACCACTGTGTAGCCGGTTATTGGAGTTCGCCGGCATGCGACAATCCGTCGACGATGCACCTTGACGAGCAGCACGATGACGTCATCGCGGGCCTGGGCGGTTTCTACCGCACGTGGATTGCGTACCTCGGGATCGAGCTCGGGTTCTTTCACGCCCTGCGTGCCGCGGGGCCGTCCGGCCTCAGTCCCGACGAACTCGCGACGCGGACCGGCACACATTCCAAGGCCGTCACGACCTGGGCATGGGCAGCTGACGCCCACGGCCTCGTGACGTCGACCGATCGTTTGCGCGTCGACGACGACCTCGCTGCGGTCCTGATCGATGAGCAGCGAACGGTCTATCTCGGCGGTCAGGTAATTCACTCCGTCGTGTCGACACTCGATTGGGACGGCATGCTCGAGTTCTTCCGGTCCGGTGTACCCATCCGGAGCCGACCGGATCGCTATCGGACGGCTATCGAGCGGGTGACTCGGCAGGACGTCGCCGTGTTCTTCGCCGAGGCCCTCGCCGCGCTGCCGGACCTCGTCGCGAAACTTTCGCACGGCGGAAGGGTCCTGGACGTTCACTGCGGCGGTGGGCGATGGCTCGTGGCGATGGCCCAGCGATTTCCGGCCCTGACGCTGGTCGGGATCGAGGATGAAGCGGACTCTCGTGTACGGGCGAGCCAGTTGATCGAGGACGCGGGCCTCGGCGAGCGTGTCCAGATCGATTCCGTTTCAGTCGATCAAGTCACCGGAGCATTCGATGTCACCTACTTCCAGTACGCGCTCCATGCACTGGCCGATCCCGCAGCATCGATCCAAGCGGCCTGGGCGGCCCTCGCGCCGGATGGCTGGCTGCTGGTCCTGGACTGGCTCCTGCCGACCGACGACGAAGAGCTCCATTCGATCCACGGCGAGCTGATCGCCGGCGTTCACCTCGACGAGGTCTTCTCGGGCGCCGGGCTGCACGAGATCGGCAGCTATCTGGGCTGGTTCAAGGCGGCCGGGACGCCCGACCCCGAGGTCATCGAACTTCCGTCCGGAGCCACATTCTTCGCGCTGCATCGATCACCGACAGCCTGACCGAGGCCGCGTGCTGCCTCCTCTCATCATCGATCCCGTGCTGGCTCGTCGGCTGGTCACCCATGAGGCCCTGGTGCACGCGAGGGGAGGTCGCGAACTCCGTGATCTCGGCGATGGGCTGCTCCTGCACGACCCGACGGACCCGGAGCCGTTCTGGAATCGCCTCGTCGCGCCGCGCTGGCCGTCCGATCCTGTCCGCATCGAGGCACGTATTGATGAAATCACCACCCTGTTCGCGTCGCTCGGTCGCATGCCGCATATCCGGACGATGCCCCTCGGCGGCGAGCCCGCAGATCTCGAGTCCCAGCTCGTTCAGGCCGGGTTCCGTCTGGTCGGCCGGGACCGCGCGATGGCCTTGACGGACACGGGGCCAGCGATCGCGCTCACTCGGACGATCAGCCGGCGGCCCAACCTGCGGGTTGAGCAGGTTGGGGTGGGATCGGCGTCGAGCGCCATGGATGTGGCGCGCGTTCTGGTGGAAGCATTCGATGTCGAGTCGGACCGAGTGCCGGCGCTCGCGGCCGAGACGCTGGCGGCATCGAAACGTGACGGGGGCGCGGCGCTGCTCCTGCTCGATGACGGCCGGCCGGTCGCGGCCGCTCGCCGGGTGACCGTGGACGGCGCGACGTACCTGTCGTCCATTGGCACGATTCCTACGGCTCGCGGGCAGGGTTTCGCGACGCTGCTGACGGCCGTCGCAATCACGGGCGCCATCAGCGCGGGCACGAGTCTCATCCATTTGCTTGCAGAGGCGGGCATGGCCCGGACGGAGCGCCTCTACCGGCGCCTGGGTTTCGAATCCATCGGGGGACCGATCGCGGATCTGTTGCTCCGCTGACGCCAAATGCCCGCCGTGAGCGCGTCGGCGATACCATCCGGACCATGACCGACACGCCCGGCACCAACCTGAGAGAAGCCACCCAGGCCGACGCCCCACGGATCGCGGCGCTCTTCACCGATGAGGGCTACCCGGTCACGCCATCAGTCGTGGCCGCCCGTCTGACGCGTTTCGACGTTGAAGGGTCGAGGGTCATCGTCGCCGATGCCGAGGGGAGCGTGATTGGCTTCGTCGCCTATCACGTCATTCCCCGGTTCGAGCATGACGATGACGCGATCCGGATCCTGGCGCTGGTCGTTGATGCCGGTGCACGGGCCCGTGGCGTCGGGCGGCGACTCATCGGCGAAGTCGAGCGCGTTGCGACCGAGCGAGGGGCCGCCTTCGTCGAAGTCACGGCAGGTCACCATCGGCCCGATGCGAGGCGGCTGTACGAATCCCTGGGCTACGACGCCAATCTGACGGCGTATCTGCGCAAGCGTCGCTGACCCGTTGGCGCTCGGGTGAACCATGGCTGAGGCTGCCGTCAAGGTCCGCGATCTCAGGAAGGCGTACGGGGACACGCTGGCCGTAGACGGGGTCTCGTTCGAGGTCACGCCGGGCGAGGTTTTCGGTCTGCTCGGCCCGAATGGAGCCGGCAAGACGACGACCGTCGAGATCCTCGAGGGCCTCCGAGCCGCGGATTCGGGCGAAGCTACGGTCCTCGGCATCGATACGAGCCGCCATCCCGATCGGCTGAAGCCGCGGATCGGGGTTGCCCTCCAGACGGCTGCGCTGTACCCGAAGTTGACCGTCACCGAGGTCATCAACCTGTTCCGTTCGTTCTACCGCGCGCCCGGTCGCACGACGGCCGATTTGATCGAAGTCTTCGACCTCGGGGAGAAGCGTTCGTCGCAGACCCGCGAACTGTCCGGGGGGCAGCGTCAGCGGCTGGCGGTCGCGCTGGCCCTCGTGAACAGCCCCGAATTGGTCTTCCTCGATGAGCCAACGACAGGCCTGGATCCCGCCGCGCGACGAGCCCTGTGGGACATCGTCCTCGACCTTCGACGCCAGGGCACCACGGTCGTGCTGACGACGCACTACCTCGAGGAGGCGGAACTCCTATGTGACCACGTTGCGATCATGGATCACGGGAAGATCCTCGAGTCGGGGACGGTCAAGGAACTGGTGGGCCGCCACTTCCAGGAGCGCGCGGTGCGCTTCGACCAGATCGACCGCCTCGCTGACACCAGGCTCGCGTCGATCGCCGGCGTCGCGTCAGTTGCGCATGAACACGGTGAGGTCGTCCTCTACACGCGGGATGTTCCTGGGACGATTGCCGGCGTTCTGGCGATGGCGGCGACCGAGGGGATCGATCCCGAGAACCTCACCATTCGGCGTCCGACTCTGGAGGACGTCTTCCTGGCCCTTACCGGCCGAGCGCTGCGAGATTGAGGCCGGCCATGCAGACCCTCCTCCAGTTGACCCTCGCGAACATCCGCAGCTTTACGAGAGACCGGGCCGCGGTCTTCTGGACGATGGCCTTCCCGCTCATCTTCATCCTGATGTTCGGCGCGATCTTCACGGGCGGCGGCAGCGCGAACCGGGTCTTCGGGTGGGCCGATGAAGACGGATCGTCAGCGTCCGCCGAACTCCGCACGGCGTTTTCGACGCTGGCCAATGTCGAGTTGCGTGATCTGACCGAGGACGCGGCCCTCGTCGAGATGCGAGCCGGAGACCTGCAGGCCGTGATCGTGGTCCCCAGCGGGTACGGCGCGGGTATCGCCGATGCGGCGCAGCAGCCGGGCCCTCCGATTGCCATCACCGTGTACACCGACCCGACGCAGCAGAGCCAGAGCGCCGACACCTTTCGTTTCGTCAACACGGTTCTCGGCGAGATCAACCTGAAGCTGACCGGGCGCGGTCCCGTTGTGGTGCCCGAGCCGCGAGCCGTGCAGACGGAATCGCTGACGTTCATCAGCTACCTCGTGCCGAGCATCCTCGGCATGGCGCTCATGCAACTCGGCGTCTTCTCGGCGATCCCCCTGGTCGGCGACCGTGAGAAGGGGATCCTCAAGCGGCTCAATGCCACGCCCCTTCGACGCTGGCAGCTGGTCGCCAGCAACGTCCTGATGCGGTTGCTGATCGGCATTGTCCAGACCCTGGTGATCGTCTCGGTCGGTGCGCTGGCGTTCGGTGTCCAGATCTCGGGAAACCTGCTCCTGGTAGCCGCGCTCGTAATTCTCGGCGCCATGTCGTTCATCGCGCTGGGCTACGTGATCGCTTCGTTCGCGCGGACCGAGGATGCGGCCAATGGGATGACCAGCGTGGTCCAGTTCCCGCTGATGTTTCTGTCCGGCACGTTCTTTCCGATCGATTCGATGCCGGACTTCCTGAAAGGCATTGCCCGGGTCCTGCCGCTGACCTATCTGTCCGACGGGTTACGTCAGGTCATGGTCGGCGGAACCCCGTTCTCACCGCTGTGGTTGTGCTTTGCGGTCCTGATCGGGTTCCTCGTCATCTGCTTCGCAATTTCGGCGCGGTTCTTTCGCTGGACCTGAGCCCGGACCTCACGATCGCGCCGGGCCCTGCGCAACTGCGGGTCGGCAGTGGCGAGGCCCGTCCGACCTACGACCAGCCTTCGCGATGGACGATGCCCTCGAGCTCACGCCGCCCGCCGGACTTGAGCGGCCTGGTGAGATCGGTCGGGTCGGCGGGGTAGCCGAACGAGAGCAGGTACTCGCAGGCCATGCCTGCCGGCAGCTCGAGCAGCTCGCGGACCAGTGCCTGGTCGTAGACCGTCGCCGGGCAGCTGCCGATCCCGCGTCCCCACGCAGTGAGGATCATGTTCTGGGACGCCAGTCCGAGGTCCCACAGGATGGACAACGCGGCACCCGGCGCGCGCGGATCGGGGGTGACCAGGGCGACGGCGGCAGCCGCGCCCGCCAGGTGACCGGCGAACGCCCCCACCTCACTCAGCGCGCGAAGGCGGTTTCGTTCCGTGACCACCACGAACGCCCATCGCTGCTGGTTCTTGGAACTTCCTGCTCGGCGACCGGCCGCGATGATGGCGTCCAGGTCCTCAGTTGCGAGGGGTCGGTCCTCGAACCTTCGAACGACGCGCAGGCCGGCAATGGCCTCTTCGATGCCCATGGTCAGGCGTCTCCTTTGGCGACGACCGTCGGGCTAGGTATGGCGGCGCCTGTGCCGGGGGACACACCGTTCGATGCCTGGGTCTCGACTGGCGCGACAGGTGCCAGCGCCGAGAACCCATGATCCGGCTCGACGGGTCGCCGCGCGTCGATGCCTTCGGCAACCAATGCAGCCGCGTCCGGTGACATCGGGCCGCCGAGGGCCGTCGCGAGGAAGCGGCCGATGGCCCCGCGGTAGGACGGGAATTCATAGAGCCAGCTATGCCGACCGTCCGGGATCGAAAGGCTCTCGATCGGGGCGGCATCGGGATTGGCGGCCCGGGCGCTTCGTCCCGCGGCAAGGAGACGTTCGAGGTGTCCGTACGGAACGATCTGATCGTCGGTGCCGTGGATCGCAAGGGCCGGGCCGGTGTATCGCCCAAGGGCGGCGGATGCGGAGATCTCCCGGGGAGCCCGCCCGCGAGGTTCGAGATAGACGCGCGTGGTCAGCCAGGCGAGCGGATACGCGATGGGGTCGGGGAGCGGGATGTGAGCCAGCCGGAACGTTTGCCGCGTCATCCGGTACGGGTCGGCGGGCGTTGCGGTCAGGACGAGCGCCGCGACACGAGGCTCGGCTGCCGCCGCCAAGGCCGCTCCGACTGATCCCATCGAGTGACCGAGAACCGCGACGGCCGTGACCGCCGGGTCCGCAAGGGCCGCCTCGACTCCGGCGAGCGCGTCGGCTCCGAACTCGCCCGCGCTGACCGGGAGCGTTTCTGCCGCGTTCGCGCCGTGCCCGCGAACATCCAGCGTGAGCACGTGGTACCCGAGGGCATGGAGGAACTGGGCGTTCGGCAGGGTTCGATGACGAGCCGATTCCCAGCCGTGGACCAGAACGATCGCTGGGGCCCGCCCACCCCCAGCGGCCGGGATCCACCACGCCGGCAACACGAGGCCGTCGCTCGAGGGGACCGACCGATCCTCATGGACGAGCCCGAAGTCGGACGGATCCGACGTCGGTGGCTGCGGGCGAGGATGACCGGCCCGCCGCCGGTAGACATGGGCAAAGCGCAGCGCGGCCGCAACCGGTGCGGCGACCACGGCCGTCGCGATGCCGGCCAACCGGATCTTTGCTCTTGAGGTCACGCGATACAGGGGACGCCAGCCACCGGTACCTGTCAAGTGCGCTGCCCGATACACTCGCTACGTGGCAAGACGAGATCCGCATGTAGTCCTCGGGGTACCGCCTGACGCGTCGCCGGCGACGATCAAGGCTGCCTGGCGAAAGCTGGCCCGGGTGCATCACCCGGACGTGGCCGGATCCGATGTCGCGGCCGCCCGCGTCGCAACGCGCCGAATGGCCGAGATCAACCGGGCGTATGAAGAACTCCAGGTCGGCGGCAAGGGCACGGGAGCGCCCGGCACGGGGACGGCGGGTCCGGCACGCAGCCCAGGACCTCCGCCGGAGCGCCCTTCCCGTCCCGTGACCGGGCGCCTCGACACATCGGGCACGTTTCGTCCGCGCGACAACCGATCAGGGGCGCCGGGCTCGCCACCGGGCCAGGAGCCACATCGGGGCGAACGCATCGATCGAGAGCCGCCCAGGGCGTCCCAGCCCAACGGGCCGCTCGCGCGTGGCAGGGATCCGGGGTATCGACCCGCGCCGTTACCGACGATCGATGTGGCTCGGGCGCACCCGATCGACTTCGGCAAGTTCCACGGCCACACGCTCGGTGAGGTCGCGTCTTTCGAGCCGAGCTACATCGACTGGCTGGCCCGGACCATCTCGCACGACCCTGAGCTCGTGGCCGCGGCCCGCACACTGCGCGCCGATCTCGACGGTCGTGGCATCGTTCGTCGCCAGCGACCGGTCCCGTCGCGCTGAACATGGACGACCGCCCCTCACACGGTGCGGGAGGCGATCGATGGGCGGCGAAACGTAACGGCGCGACACAGCCGCGCGATGATTCCCGCCGGAGTGAGCGAGACTCGAGCTCGAGGCCGAATGCCAGCCTTGGTTACTCGGCTCGTGACCTTCGATCGTGATCGGTCGGTCTTGACCCTTCGGTCCAGCCTGGCGTTCGATCGATGATCCGTGGCCGACGCCTCGAGAGTTGCCCGTAGTCGTCGCGCTTCGGCGTGCCAGCACCGTACGACCTCGGGCGTTGTCGTCGCAATGGCCACCTTGTCCCGGGGATGGCCGCACGAAGGTCGATGGCGCGCGCGCACCAGATCCGGGACCTCTGTACCGGTGCGTGATGCGGGTCCGCACGCCTCCCGCGAAGGGGCGGTAGGCTGGTTTCGTGCTTCCAAGTTTCCGATTCGCGCGCGTTGCGCGGCCGAGCCATGTCCTCGTGGCGGTGCTTCTCGCCTTCCTTGTTGCGGCGTGTTCCAGTGCGCCTGCCGCGCCATTCGATCCAAACGCCCCGTGCGGAATCGATGGGCGGGTAGCGGGAGCCTATCCGGACCTCGAGGCCCGGCTGCCGACGAGCTTCGAAGGTGCCGAGCCGGCCACGGTCGATTCGGGTCGGCACTGCTCGGAGGCCGCCCTCGGTTCGCTCATTGCGCACAAGGTCTCGAACGTCCAGTTCGCTGGCGCCGTCTGGGATCTGGGTGACGGGGCTGGGATTTCCAGCGCGATCTTCCGGTTGCCCAGTACCGACCTTCCGGCCGATTGGATCTCGGAGTTCTACGACATCGGGGCTCGAACCGCCAAGCGGACCGAGAACATCGAAGCGAGTTCGCCGATCATCCCCGGCCCGGGCCAGATCTTCCGGCTGGACACCCTCAACGACCTTTCGTTCCAGACCGTGCTCGTCTGGCAGGACGGACCGGTGGTCCGCGTTGTCCTCATCGGGACGCCGGTTTCGCCGAGCGCCACGCGCACGGCTCACGACGACCTCGTCGACCGCGCCGCAGCGGCAACCGTCGCGGCCGGCAGCGGCTGACCCCTGCTAGATTGACCTTGAGATGACTGATCCGTCCGAGGACTGGGCCCGCCGTCGCGATCGATGGCTGGCCGATCGCCACGATCCAGCGGTCCAACGTGCTCCGGAACGCCGTCCCGGGTTCGTTACCCTCGGGGATATTCCGCTGTCGTCTCTGTACGGGCCCTGGTCCCTCGAGAACGGCGAGTCGGGAGGAGCGGCCGGCGGGGGAGGCCCTACGGCGGTCGACCACCATGGCGACCCGCTGGCTTCCGGCCGATTCGACGACTTCGAGGCAGACCGCGACATCGGGTTCCCTGGTGAACCGCCATTCACTCGTGGCGTCCACCCGTCCGGCTACCGGTCGCGGCTCTGGACGATGCGGATGTTCGCCGGCTTCGGAGCGGCCGAGGACACCAACGCCCGGTTCCATCAGCTGCTCGCGGCCGGCCAGACCGGCCTCTCGATCGCCTACGACATGCCGACCCTGTACGGCTACGACACGGATGACGCCGAGGCGGAGGGCGAGTTCGGGACCTGTGGCGTCGCTGTGAGCTCCCTCGCGGACATGGAAGTCCTGCTCGCGGGCCTGCCGCTCGACAAGGTCTCGACGTCGATGACGATCAACTCGCCGGCGGCGCCGATCTGGGCGATGTACATCGTGGCCGCCGAAAAGGCCGGCTATCCACGCGCTGCGCTGGAGGGCACGACCCAGAACGACATCCTCAAGGAGTTCGTGGCCCAGAAGGAATTCCTGTTTCCGCCCGAGCCCTCGATGCGCCTGGTCACCGACACCATCGAGTTCGGGACGCTCGAGATGCCGCGCTGGAACACGGTCTCGATCTCCGGCTACCACATCCGCGAAGCCGGTTCGACGGCCGTCCAGGAACTGGCCTTCACCATCGCGGACGGCATGGCCTACGTCGAGGCGGCCCTGGTCCGCGGGTTGCGCGTCGACGACTTCGCCCCGCGCCTGAGTTTCTTCTTCAACTCCCACAGTGACTTCTTCGAGGAGATCGCCAAGTTCCGCGCGAGCCGCCGGATCTGGTGGAAGCTGATGTCCCAGCGGTACCGGGCCGAGAACGAACGCTCCACCTGGATGCGCTTCCATACCCAGACGGCCGGCGTATCGCTCACCCCGCAGCAGCCGCTCAACAACCTGACCCGCGTCGCGACGCAGGCCCTGGCCGCGATCCTCGGTGGCACGCAGTCCCTGCACACGGACGCGTATGACGAGGCGCTCGCCGTCCCGACCGCTGCGGCCGCGCTCCTGGCCCTTCGCCAGCAGCAGGTGATCGCCGAAGAGACCGGCGTGGCATCCGTGGTCGACCCGCTCGGCGGTTCGTGGTTCGTGGAATCACTCACGAACGAAGTCGAGCGCGAAGTCTGGCGCTACCTCGACGAGATCGATCGGCGAGGCGGCATGGTTGCTGCGATTCGCGAGGGCTATCCGCAGCGCGAGATTGCCGACGCTGCGTACCGTTTCCAGCGCGAATTTGACGAGGGAGCGCGCCGAATCGTCGGCGTCAACGTCAACATCGATGCCTCGGAGACGACCCGTGTGCCCGTGCTGGCCGTTCCAGCCGGTTCCTTCGAGCGTCACCTGGAACGTCTCGGTCGCACTCGGCGAGATCGAGATCCGGCCGCAGTAGAGACGGCGCTTCGAGGCCTCAGGGAGGCAGCGGCCCGCCCCGAATCGAGCGATTCCAACCTGATGCCGCAATTCCTGCGCTGCGCGGAGGCGTATGCCACGCTCGGTGAGCAGTGTTCGGTACTCCGAACGGTCTTTGGCGAATATCGCGAGCCGGTCGCGGTCTGAGCTCCCACGTTTCCGGCCATCGAGGAGTCCCATGTACCTGAACGCCCTGGAGTTCCTGGAAGAAGAGCGCGACGCCTGGCGGCCGTTTGAGGCGCTCGCAGCGGTCCCCGACGAGCGCATGGACGATCCGGTCGAGGCGGCGCACGGATGGTCGGCACGCGACCTGATCGCGCATCTCGTCGCCTGGCAGGGCTGGGCGCTCGCCGTCGCCAAAGATCTCGCGGTCGGCGAAACCTCTCCTTCGATCGCTCGGCTCGATGCCCTCTGGGACGAGCGCGGCGATGGCCTGAACGATGACATCACGGCCGAGTGGCGCGGACTGTCGCTCGACGAGGTGCGGAGTCGCATGGCGTCGGTCCCGGGGGATCTTCGAGGGCACCTGACTGTCGTGCCCGAGTCGCGCTGGGTCAAGCATCCCGCGAACCTCAAGACGTTCATCGACGAGACCATCGACCACTACGCCGACCACGCGGCGGATCTCGAGGCGATCCTCGGCGCAGGGGGATGACCGGCATGGGCGATCCGAGCGGGTCCAATGGCTCGACCGAGCTCGGGTTGCTCCTGGAGGAAACGGCAGCGACGCTCGGCGGCGTGCTGGCGCGGACCGATTCCAGCGGCTTGACCTGGACTGTCGACGGGCAGCCGATCGCGAGCCTCGCGGGCGGCACGGCATTGTTTCGGATCGGTCGCGAGATTGGTGCCGCTGCCCTGAAGACGCCGGATACCTCGGCCTCGACGCTCGGACCGGAGTGGGTGGGCTTTCGCCCGGCCACCCTCGATGATCATGCGCGGGATCGTGCCGTGGCCTGGTTCGGGGCGGCGCATCGGCGAGCCGGCCAGACCTAGAGCCGGACACACAACGACCCCGGCGTGACCGGGGCCGCTGTGGCGGAGGAGCCTTGTCGTTGAGCGCATCGGCGCCCGGTTGATCAGGCTTCGGGCGTTGCCGCCTTGGTGTAGGCATCGAGACCGAACTGGGCCTCGAGCTGCTCGGCAGGTCGGAACCCGACGACGCCCATGGGTTGCTTGCCGGGCGCGAAGAACGCGACCGTCGGCAGGCTCATGATGTTGAAGGCTCGCTGGGTCTGGGGGTTGGCGTCGACGTCGACCTTGACGACGTCGACCGATCCCTCGTACTTGATCGCCAGTTTCTCGAGCTCGGGTGCCACCATGCGACACGGTCCGCACCAGGCGGCCCAGAAGTCGACGATGACCGGCTTGTCGGCCTTGAGGACCAACTCTTCGAACGTGGCGTCCGTGGCATTTGTTACGGCCATCGGATGCTCCTTTCTCCCGCGCAGCGGGCGGACCCTTCCCGGCTAGCGGGCGATCGTCTGAATGAGGCGGTACGCCTCGAGGACCCGTGGATCCGCGAGCCTGTAGTAGACAGTGCTGCCGTCACGCCGAGAGGTGACCAATCCCGCTGACCGTAGGACGGCGAGGTGCTGGCTCATGTTTGGGACCTGACAACCGACGCGCGTCGAGAGATCGCTGACCGATACCTCGCCGTTCGCCAGAGATTCCAGCACGCACAGGCGCTTTGGATCCGCCAGGGCCCGGCCGATGACGGCCGTGCGCTGATACGCATCCTCGGTAGTGCTGGTGGGTGCTGTTGCCATGTCCCGACGAGTATTGCAGTGCTTGCGCAATTACGCAAGTGATCTCCATTACAGTCGGGCATCCCTGTATTCTCCGGCCATGTCCAACCCTGAGCTTGTCGACCTTGCCCGGATTCAGGCCGCCCGGCCGATCGTGGCGGAGCGCGTTCATCGGACACCGATCCTCACTTCGCAGGCGGCGGGTCGAGTTGTGGCGGCGGCGACCGGAGCACGATTGGCGGGGGATCGGCTCTATCTGAAGGCCGAGCATCTCCAGAAGACCGGTTCGTTCAAGGCGCGAGGGATGACTGCGCGGGTGGCTCGGCTGACGCCCGACGAACGGCGTCGCGGGATCATCACGGTCTCGGCCGGAAATGCCGCCCAGGGGTACGCGTTCGCGGGCGGGTCGCTTGGGGTGCCCGTCACCGTTGTCATGCCGGCCGCGGCGAACCCTTCGAAAGCGGCGGCAGCGGCGGGGTATGGTGCTCGGGTCCTGCTCGAAGGCGAAGACTTCGTCGCGACGTGGGCAGCGATGGAACGGATCCAGAGAGAGGACGGCCTGGTCTTCTGTCACCCGTTCGACGATCCGGATGTCATCGCGGGCCATGGATCTGCCGGCTTGGAGTTGGTCGAGGACTTACCGGAAGTCGACGTGCTTGTCGTCGGAATCGGCGGTGGGGGACTGATCGCCGGGATTGCGG
>JANMNF010000096.1:0-6112 GCA_031373765.1 Chloroflexota bacterium | reverse complement strand
GGCGTATGAGGTCGACCGCCGACTGAGCGGATCAGGCCACCAGTTCCTATCCAATCCGAGCGAGCATCGCGCGGCCTAGGCGCGTTCCGCGATCGCTAGGTCGTTCTTGGGCCGACATCGACCAACTTTGCCACCGGGCGCTTTGCCGCCGGTCATCGCGCTGCCATAGGATTGGCACGGCCGACCGAACGAACCCAGATCTCAGCCGAGGGACCCGCGATGACCAACACACCAAAGGCCGCGAAGAGCCAAGCCTTCAGCCCCGAGGAGAAGGCGGCCATGAAAGAGCGCGCCCGGGAGCAGAAGGCGACCGCGGAACAGGCGGACGGGGAAAGTGCCGTCCTCGCGAAGATTGCCGAGATGACGGGATCGGATCGCGCCATGGCTGAGCGCCTTCATGCGGTCATCACGTCGGCCGTGCCATCCCTCGCGCCGAAGCCGTGGTACGGGATGCCCGCCTACGCAAAGGATGGCAAGGTCGTCTGCTTCTTCCAGGCCGCTGCGAAGTTCAAGACCCGGTACGCCACGCTCGGCTTCAGTGACGAGGCGAAACTCGACGAAGGCTCGATGTGGCCGAACGCCTTTGCTCTCACGAAGTTGACCCCGGCCGACGAAAAGACGATCGCGGCGCTGGTGAAAAGAGCGGCGAGCTGAGGGCGGAGCCGTGAGCTGACGGCCGAGCCGTGAGCTGGCGGCCGAGTTGGGGCGCGCGTTCTCGATCAACAGCGCTCTCGCCGGCGTTCTCCGCGTGTGACTCAGAGTTCCAGTCTCGCCACGACGCGCGGGTGGGATGCCGACGGATCGGAGGCTCGCTCCGCGACGATCGTGAAGCCCGCCTGTTCGAACATCGGCCAGGTGCCGGTAAAGGCCGAGTCGGGGTTCAAGAATGCGCCCTCAGGCGACCGCACCGGATAGGCCTCGAGCGCGACAGCGCCGGCTTCACGGGTATACGCAACAGCGCCCGCGAGCAAGGCGCGCGCCACGCCTCGACCTCGGGCATCCACCGAGACGGCGAAGCATGTGATCGACCAGACCGTCCGATCGTCGATTGTCGGGATCACTTTGGATCGGACGATCCGCTCGAAGTCTGCCCGCGGCCCGAGGCTCACCCAGCCGACCGCGCGGGCGCCTGGCCCTTCGCCATCGAGGGCCACGAGCCCGGGCGCGGGATCCTGATCTGCCAGATTCCGGAGTCTGGCCCGTAGCTCCGGGACCTTGGCGGCGGCAAAGTCCTTCGATCGGAGCCGCCAGTACTGGCACCAGCACCAACGCGGGTCGCCGCCCTCGCGAAACAGGGCCTCAAGCGCCGGCCAGGTCTCCTCGTCGAGCGGAACGATGCGCAGCACGAGCGCAGCGTACGACCCTGGGTGGATGTCCGGTCGCCGTAGGCACTCCCGCCGCCGCTCGGATACGCTCGCAAGATGGAACTGCCCGACCTTGGTCGACCGCTGCCCGAAGCCGCTGTACCAGGCGAGCCGCCATCGATCGTGGAGCTTGTTCGTCGAGGCGCGCTGGATGCCGAGCTCGCGGCGATCGTCTGGGTCCTCGTCGAGGGCCGAATTCCGCTCGTCGTGGCGGCTCCGGAGCGGCTAATCCACTCCGGCGGCGGACCCGACCTCCTTCGCGGGATCCTCGCGTCCCTTCGGCCGGACCTCGGCCTGGACGGCCTCGATCGACTCGCGCTCGCCGAGCCCCTGACCTCGCGAACCGCTCGGGCCATCGTTCATGGCGAACGGTCAGGCGGCCTCGTTATCGGGGATTCGCTTCAGGACGTCCGTGACGACCTCGGATCGAATCCGCCGCTCGGCCTGACCGACGATGAGCTGTCATTCCTCGGATGCGTCCTCGTCCTCAGGGAGGATGACGCGCCGCCCGTTGATGCGGCCGACCCATCGATGTCCGCGCACCGAGCCATTCGCGTCGTCGCGGCGCATTATGTTCGGCCGCTCCATCGCGACGAGCACGGCCATCCGCAGCAGCTCGGTCCAGCCGTCCTCGCGACCTGGGATCCGGCACGCAGCGTCTTCGAGCACTTTGCCTGGGGCGTGGTTCCGGAGATCGCGGCACGGCTCGGACGCAAGGCCGGCGATCTCGAGGCCGATCTCCACCATCGACGTGATGACGTCGGCGGACTGGCGACGGCCGGTGTGACCTCGCTGGCCGAAGTCGGGCGGCTCATTGCCGGCTATCGCGTCGGCTACGGCCACGCGCACGACGCCAAGGGCCACTGACCGGCCGTTGGGACGCCCGGCCACGTGCCGGTGATGGGGCCAACCGGCGCGCCGGCCACGCGCCCGCTTGGCCACGCGCCCGCACTCGCCAATTGACAGCATGTTGGGCGCCACAGGACGCTAGGATCACCAACAACAGTCAGGCACAACGTCCCACCTGAGGTACCCGATGTCGATCTTCCAGATCTTCCTCTTCCTGCATGTGTTGGGCGCGATCATCGCGTTCGGTCCGACCTTCGCGATGCCGGTCATCGGCGCGATGGGTGGCAAGGAGCCGATGCATGCGAATTTCGCGACCCGCGTAGCTGAGGCCCTGGCGAAGCAGCGGATCACCCCGCTTGCCATCGTTCAGGGAATCACGGGAGCCGGCTTGATCATCACGGCGAACGTCGACCTCGGAAAGGCCCTCTGGCTCCAGGCGGGGATCCTCCTCTGGGTTGTCGCGCTGGCCTATGGAACGGCGGTCCAGACGCCCGCGGTTCGTCGGGTCATCGAGATGACGTCCGGTGGCCCGCCCCCGGCGGGTGCCGCGCCGACCGGTCCGCCACCCGAGCTCATGGCCGCGATCAAGAAGGTCCAGCGGGGCGGGATGATCCTGGCACTGCTCGTGACGGTCATCGTCTTCCTGATGGTGGTCAAGCCCTTCTAGGCCATTGGCACCCGCGCCGGACCCTTCCGGCGGGGTCGCGCGACGCGGCGGATAATGGTGGAGATTGATCGAACGGTCGCCACCGACCGAAGGAGACTCGCCTGATGCCGTACGTCGCCAGCTCAGCCGCGGACCTGCTTGCCCGCATCCGGTCAGCCGTCCACGTGGATGCCGGCCGACTGGTCATCGATGACCTCGAACGCCTCCGCCGCGAAGCCATTCGGGATATCGCCTGGACGGCGGCCTTCGCATCCGATGAGGGCGCGGCCGCGACGGCCCAGTGGCTGGCGTGGGAGGCCTCGCAGGCCACCGGCGCGCGGTCGGCCAGCATTCAGGACCTGTACATGGCCCGTGCCCGTGGCGAGGTTGCCGGGTTCACGGTCCCGGCAATCAACATCCGGGCCCAGACGTTCGACATGGCCCGCGTCATCTACCAGACCGCCGCCGCGCACGATGTCGGCGCCCTGATCCTGGAACTTGCGCGGAGCGAGCAGACCTACACGTACCAGCGCCCGATCGACTACGCGACGGCATGCCTCGCCGGCGCGGTGGCCGCGGGCTGGCAGGGACCCGTGTTCCTTCAGGGTGATCACTACCAGTTCAATGCCAAGAAGTACGCCGCGGACCCAGAGGCGATGACGGAGGAGATCCGTCGGGCGTGCCGGTTGGCGATCGACGCCGGCTACCGGAACATCGACATCGATGCATCAACGCTCGTCGACCTCGCCTTCGAGACGGTCGAGGAGCAGCAGCGCGCCAACTACGAGCGTACGGCGGAGCTGGTGGCGCTGATCCGGTCGCTCGAGACCGATGGCGTGACCGTGAGCATCGGCGGCGAGATCGGCGAGGTCGGCAAGTCCAACTCCACCGAGGGTGAGCTCCACGCCTATCTCGATGGCCTGCGCCGGGAGCTGGACCGTGTCGCGCCGGGCGTCCCGGGCATCAGCAAGGTGAGTGTCCAGACCGGCACGTCACACGGTGGCGCGGTCCTGCCGGACGGTTCGATTGCGCGCGTCGCGGTGGACTTCGACGTGCACCTGCGACTCGGAGCGGTAGCCCGGACGGAGTACAACCTCGCCGGAACCGTGCAGCACGGTGCGTCCACGCTGCCGGAAGACATGTTCCACACGTTCCGTGACATCGAGACCGCGGAGATCCATCTCGCCACGGGCTTCCAGAACGCCCTGTACGAGCACCCCGCGTTCCCAGCGGAGACACACGCCCAGATCGAGGCCTGGTGTTTCGAGAACGCCCTCGATGAGCGCAAGCCGGACATGACCGACCAGCAGTTCGTGTACACGACGCGCAAGAAGGCGATTGGCCCGTTCAAGCGCGAACTGTGGGAACTCTCGACGAAGGAAGAGATTCTCGCCGCCCAGGCCGCCAAGATCGAGTTCCTGTTCCACGCGCTCGGCGTCATCGGGACGCGCGAGATGGTCGATCGGTACATCCGGCCAGTCGAACTGCATCGCCCGATGCCGGCCGCGGTCGTCGACGCTCTCGGAGTCGCTCCTTCCTGACTCGCGAACGCGTTTCGGGACGGCTACATCGGCCCCCACCGCGAGCCGCACGCAGGACGCGGCGCAGGCCGTGCAAACGCGCCTTGATTCCGTTGACCCGCACTCCTATGCTCCGCCGAACGATTGACGACAAGGGAGGGTCTGTCGCGCGAGCCCACGCGTCCCCGCGTTTCTCCGAAAGAGGTCTGTCTCACGGGCAGTACCCGTGGTGGTTGAGGAGGGAATTGTGTCGGGTCCAGGTACAAGCAACGCCGAGCAGGCAGCGCGCGACGACGCGCATCTGCGGTCCCTCGGCATCAAGCCGGAGTTGCGGCGAACCCTCGGGTTCCTGAGCAACTTCGCCATCGCCTTCAGCTTCATCAGCGTTTCCACGGGTTCCTTCGGGAACTTCGGCGTCGGGATCGGCCTCGGGGGTCCGGCGTTCTTCTGGTCGTGGCCCATCGTGATCGCCGGCCAGTTGCTCGTCGCCCTGGTCTTCGCCGAACTGGCGAGCCACTTCCCCGTGGCTGGTTCCATCTACCAGTGGTCCAAGCGCCTGTCCAACCGGACACTGGGCTGGTTCACCGGCTGGTTCTACTTCTGGGCACAGGTCGTCACGGTGACGGCCGTGGCGGTCATCGTGGCCTTCGTCATCGACGGGATCCACGGGCCGATGGCGGACGATACCGGCTTCCTTGACTCGGCGGACCCAACGGGGTTGACGACGATGTTCACGTTCGTCTCACTGGTGACGCTCGCGCTGACGACGTTGATCAATGCGTTCGGGGTTCGGCTCCTGAGCATCCTGAACAACATCGGCGTCGCGACCGAAATTCTCGGGATGTTCGTATTCGCGCTCATCCTGCTGTTCTTCGCGAATCACCAGTCGCCCGCGATCCTGTTCGACACGGGCGGTTCGGAAGCCGCGACCGGTGGCAGCTACCTGCCGGCGTTCATGCTGGGGATGTTCATGTCCCTGTTCATCGTGTACGGCTTCGATACGGCGGGTACGTTCGGCGAGGAGACCATCGACGCGAGTCGCCAGGCTCCGCGCGGCGTCCTTTCGTCCCTCCTGATCTCCGGTGCCATCGGGGCCGTGTTCCTGCTCGGCGTCATCCTCGCCATCCCGAGCATCCCGGACGCCATGGCCGAAGGCCAGGCGGGCGGCTTTCCGATCGCCACGACCATCATCGGCGTCCTCACGACAGAACTCTTTGCCGGGATCACGCTCGGCGAGGTGTACCTGTTCGTGATCCTCGCCTCCGTCTTCGTCTGCACCCTGGCGATCCAGGGCGCGGCGACCCGGATGATGTTCTCGATGAGCCGGGACCGGCATTTGCCGCTCGGTAGCCTCTGGGGCAAGGTCAATCCCACGTTCCGGACGCCGGCGAACGCCGCGATCGCGGTTGGCGTGCTGGCCGCGCTTCCCATCCTGGTGGTGGGGCCGCTCGGCGGGTTCTACATGTCGATTGCCGCGACGGGCCTCATCTACCTCAGCTACTGGCTCTGCAACCTCGGCGTGCTGATGGCCCGCCGAAACGGCTGGCCGCACAAGCCGGCGTGGTTCAATCTTGGCAAGTGGGGCATGCTCGTCAACTCGCTGGCGCTCATCTGGGGCGCGGCGATGATCGTCAACATCGGCATCTGGCAGGACAAGGCCCTGTTCGGTGAGTTTGGCGGGGACGGGCGAGGGTTCACGAACCCGGCGTTCTCCGCGTTCTTCACGCCTTTCG
>JANMNF010000070.1:0-9988 GCA_031373765.1 Chloroflexota bacterium | reverse complement strand
GCCGCGAGCAGGATGCGCGCGCCGCCGGTGGCTGTAACGCCGCCGAAGTAGATCGAGTCGGGGTTGAGGCCCTTGGCGGCCGTCATGATCGAGACGTAGTCCTGCGTGGTCTTGGGGGCTGCGTCGTGCTTGACGACCTTGCCACCGCGCGCGACGAAGTCCGCCTCGAACGCATCGGCGACGCCCTTCCCGAAGGTCTCGGTGTCGTCGATGATGTAGACGGCCTTCTTGCCGAGGACGTCATACAGGTACTGCGAAGCCGCAGGACCCTGGACATCGTCCGTGGTGGTGACACGGATGTAGTTGTTGGCCTTGGTCCGAAGAAGGGCAGCCTTGTCGCCCTTGGTCAGGTCCGGGTTCGTGTTCGCGGGCGAACACTGGAGCAGGCCAGCTTCGTTGGTGATCGGGATCATGGCCTTGCCGACGCTCGAGTTGAGCGGGCCGACCACGGCGATGATCGTGTCATCGCCAGCCATCTTGGTTGCGTTGGCCGCACCGGTCTGCGGGTCATGCGCGCCATTGATGGCGTCGTCGTAGATCGCGGCCGGGGGAAGTTCGACGGTGTAACCGCCGGCCTTGCCGCCCGCGTCCTTCAACGCAAGCTTGACGCCGTTGATGATCGGCTGCGACGCAGCCAGCTCCGACCCCTGGAGCGGAAGATCGATCGCGATCTTCACTGTGCCCTTGGCTGCGTTACCGCCGCCACAGGCTGAAAGGGCGAGGACCGCGATACCGGCGACCGCCCCTACTTTCGTGAGCTTCATGCATTCTCCTCCTCGAATGGGATCGCCCGGCATTTTCCGAGACGACCACTCGGTCGGCCGACCTCCGTTCCAACCCGGCAGCATCTCGGGCTCCCGACGCGCGTCCGCCCTTGTGGTCATGCGCGAGTCCCAAACGTTGGGGTCGGCTTGACGCTGGACTGGAGCGCGGCGACGGGGACCGTGACCTGTTCGGGCGGCGCGCAGGTTGCCGCCGAAGCGATGTCGTATGATAGGGCTCGGCGCACCGATTGCAACACCGATTGCCGCGATCCGGACGATTTGCATGGGCGAACACCGCTCGCACCTCCTGGGATTCGTGGCACAGGTCGACCTTGGTCGGCCCCGGTCGGGGTGATTGCAGCGAGTGGGCGCCATCCGATCGAGGTACCAGCGACGGCGTGGAATACACGATCCGAGCAGCCCGAATCACCGACATCGACCGATTCGTCGCCCTCAGCGGCGATCAGATCGGTGGACGTGGGACCGGAACTGCCCTGGATGCCGCGGACATGCTCCGTCAATTGGTCTACCTCCCCCACGCGAGCATCCTCGTCGCCGAGCGACGCCGGGAGTTCGTGGGCGGCGCGGTCCTCGCGATCCGTCCCTCAGTTCGAGCCGGCGGATACGTCGGCACGATCGATCTTCTGGCCATCGCTCCCGATGTCGACGCGGACGAGGTGACCGGGCTGCTCCTCACGGAGCTGCTCCGATCGGCAGCAAACAAGGGTTGCTCGTTCATCGAGGCGAGGCGACCGGACGATCCCATCGAGCGGGCCCGATGGGAAGAACGCGGATTCATTGATCAGGGCCCGCACATGGGATGCACGCTCGCGCCGGCTGGCGCGGGGTCGCGCTCCCGATGAATGTGGCACCCGATCCGGTTCGCGGATCGGCTCGCCACCACAACTAGGAGATCATGTGGGCAAGAATGTCGCCGTCTTCGTAGACGTAGCGAATGTGTTCTATGCGGCCAAGGCGGCCGGAGTCGATATCGACTACGTCACGCTGCTGAAGACGGTCACAGCCGGACGGGACCTGGTGCGCGCCTATGCGTACACCGGCCTGGATCCGGACAATGAGAATCAACGCAATTTCCACGACTTCCTGCGCCGGAGCGGCTACAAGGTCGTCAGCAAGGACATCCGCAAGTACGGCGACGGCAAGGTCAAGGCGAACCTCGACATCGAGCTCGTCGTCGACATGATGAAGACCGCCCGGAACCTGGATATCGCGATCGTGGTCTCCGGCGACGGAGACTTCGCGCCGGCCATTCGCGCCGTCCAGGAGCAGGGCGTCCGCGTCGAGGTCCTCAGTTTCCGTGGGAACACCTCGTCGGATCTCATGGATGTCGCCGACCTGTTCACGGACATCGCCCAGATCGCCAAGGTGGAGAAGGGCTCGTCCCGATCCGGCCGGCGCGTCGCGAGCGACGAAGAGGACCTGTCGATGACCGAGGTCCCGGACAAGCAGAGCGAGGGGACAGGTCGCCCGCGCGGCCGAGGTCGAACACGAACGACCCGGGTCGGTGAAGGCGAAGCCGTTGCCGCGCCACGCACCCGGACCCGATCGCGTGCGGTCGTCGAGGACGACGCCGTAGCGGCCGATCCGGCCATCGCCTCGAACGGCGGGGCACTCATTGCCCTGCCCGGCGAGAAGCTTTCGAAGGCTGCCACCGCCAGAGCCGTCGTTGCGGCCCCCCCTCCGGTTGAGTCGGACGAAGAGCCGGACGAACTTCTTGACGGCGAAGTCCCGGTGGACGGAGAAGAGGAGCCGCGTCGGCGACGCCGACGTCGTGGCGGACGTGGCCGAGGTCGGGGCCGCGCGCGCGAGGATGGCGTCGCAGCTGACGGCACCCCGGATGGAAGCGTCCAACCGGTCGGCGAGGACGCCGACGAGGACGACGACGACGTCGAAATCGAGGACGATGCGGCCGCAGCGCCCTCGCCGGCCAAGCGCCCCGTTCATGCCTTCGGCTCGGTCTGGGACTCCCAGATCGGTGTCCCAACGGCAGCGGTCGGTGGCGGGACGGCCTTCGACGACGAGGATCTGGACGAGCCACCGATCCCCGAATACCTGATCGCCGAGCGTCGCCAGCAGAACGGTCGGAGTGGCGGAAATGCCGGACGTGGCGGAGGTCGCGGCGTTCGAGCCGGCTACGCCGCTGCGGTCGATCGCGAGCGGTACGGTGGACGATCGCCTTCCGCTGGACGGTCCGTTTCCGGCCCGTCGAGCGGGTCAAGCCGCTACGGAGAGCCCGCCCCCAGGGGTGGCAGCCGCGAGCCGGAACGGTTCCGCAACGATCGCCCGCCGGTCCGTCCGGCACCAAGGGTCGGGAACCCCGATGAGCCCTGGAGTGAAGTGTCGCCCGAGCTCGAGGCCATGCTTCGAGCCCAGATCGGCAGCCGACCGCGACCGGCGGCTCCGGTCACGCCAGCGGCGGTTCAGCCCGTTGAGGGCGCGCCGATCGAGGCCCCGGCCCCGAAGCGACGGGTGACCCGGAAGCCGGACGCCGCAGCGGCAACCACCGTTCCCGAGGCTGAGGCCGCGGCGCCCAAACGTCGGGCACCGCGGAAGGCGGCAGCGGTCAGTCCGACCGTGGCCGACGAGGCTCCGAGTACGGAAGCAGCGCCGAAGCGACGAACGACCAGGAAGGCCGCCGCCGAGGAGACCAGCGAGCCGGTGGTAAAGGCGCCGCCCAAGCGCCGCGCGACCCGCAAGGCCGCCGAGCCGACCGACTGACGTCGGTTCATGAACGGACTGCGGACGCGGGGACAGCCTGTCGCCGTGGCCGCGATCCGGGCCATGCTCGGATCCGGCTTTCCGCACGCCGTTCTCCTGACCGGGCCGGGGGGCGTCGGCAAGACGACCCTCGCGCTCGATATCGCCGCGGCGCTGCTCTGTAGCGGCGCGGATCCTGCCGAGCGGCCCTGCCGCGATTGCCGAACGTGTCGGATGGTCGAACACGGCAATCACCCGGACCTGCACTGGCTGTCACCTTCGGGTCCGGGCCGGCTCATCTCCATCGGGGGCCGTGACGAGCGTGGCGTCCGCGAGCTCGTTCGAGACCTCGCGTATCTGCCCGTCGAGGGTGGGATGCGCGTTGCCATCGTCGAATCCGCCCATCGCATGACCGAGGACGCCCAGACGGCGTTCCTCAAGACGCTCGAGGAACCGCCCCCCCGAACCACGATCGTCCTGTCCGCCGACGAGGAGGAGCGCCTCCTGCCAACGATCCACTCCCGGTGCGTCCGTATTCGCCTTGGGCCGATGGGATCGCGGGACATCGAGGCCGTGCTGGTTGCCCAGGGGGTTGCCGATGCACCGACGGCATCGCGCCTGGCTCGCATCTCCGACGGGCGCCCCGGCCACGCCATCGCTTTCGCCAGGGCGCCGGAAGCGGTCGTCATCCGCGGGGAGATCGCAAGGACACTGCTCGACCTGCTCAAGGGCGGCGTCACCGCGCGATTGACCGGCCTGCGCGACCTCGCCGGTCGAGCCGCTGCACTCACGAAGGCGCTCGAGTCCGGTGCCCGTGACAGTGCCGCCACTTCGACACCCGGCACACGCGGGCGGCGGAAGGCAACGGCGGCCCCCGTTGCCGCACCGCCGTCCGATACCGCGGCGGATGGAGAATCCCCAGCCGTCGATCCGGATGGGCCCGGCGAGGGGAGGCCAATGAAGGTCCCGGCGGCGGAGCGTCGTCGGGCCGCACTGGCTCTGCTCGAAATCTGGCGCACCCTCACGCGGGATCTCGGGCTCACGATTGCCCAGGAAACGGGCGCGATCCGGGATCAGGACCTCCTCGACGACCTCGTCTCGTCGGCGGCCCGGCTCGACCTCGCGACCATCGGGGCGGCGCTCCGTCGGCTCGATGTCGCGGCCGAGCGCCTCGAGGGCAATGTCAGCCCGGAGCTCGTGCTCGACGTCCTCGCGCTCCACTGGGCGCCGTCCCGAGCCGCCTGATGCCGGTCCGGCTCGAGGCGACCGTCCGGGGGGTCGTGCAGGGTGTCGGGTTCAGGTACTTCGTGATCGGGCTCGTGCGGGGAACCTCGGTCACCGGCTGGGTCGCCAACGGCGGGGCTGGCGAGGTTCGGTGCGTGATGGAAGGCGAGCGAGCCGACCTGGAGCGCTTCCTCCTAGAGCTCGAGCGTGGACCCGCGGGCGCGCTCGTCGATCATGTCCAGGCGGTCTGGATGCCCGTCACCGGCAGCTTCCGTGACTTCTCGATTCGCTCCGGCGGCCACTCGGGCGACTGACCAGCCCCCGGTCCTGTCAGCGGGGATCACGGCAAGCCGGTGATCAGCCCTCCGTCGATGGTCGTGAACGTGCCGGTCTGATAGGAGGCCCGCTCCGAACAGAGGTAGGCCACGTAGCTGGCGAACTCGTCCGGCAGACCGTATCGACCGGCCGGAATGGCCGCGAGATGGGCCGCCCTGACGGCCTCGAGCGTCGCGCCAGTGCGCTCCGCGGTCGATCGATCGAGGGCCTCGATCCGGGCCGTGGCATGGCGCCCCGGAAAGGCGCCGTTTACGGTGACACTGTCGGCGGCAACGGCCCGCGACGCGGTCTTCAGCCACGCAACCAGGGCGCTTCGGCCTGCATTCGAATACGCGAGGTCGGGAACCGGCTGGCGCACGGCGTAGGAGCCGACCGCCACGATTCGGCCCCAGCCCCGCTCGCGCATTGCCGGCATCAGGCGCGTCGCCAGATCGACGGGCGTGACCACGAGGATTTGGAGCGCCCTCGCCCAACCTGACGAATCGGTGGCCGTCGGGTCCACGGGCGGCGGGCCGCCGGCATTGAGCACGGCGATGTCGATGCCACCCAGCAACTCCACGGCCCGATGGGCGATCTGCTCGGCGGCCTCCGGCTCCGCGAAGTCGGCGGCAATGGTCTCCACGCGGACGCCGTACCGGACTCCCAGCACGGACGCAACCTCACCAAGTACGTCGGCCCTTCGAGCCGTGAGGACCAGGTCCGTGCCCTCGGCCGCGAGTGCCTCGGCGATCGCCCGGCCGAGGCCGCTGCTAGCGCCGCCCACGAGCGCCCTCCGCCCTCGAATGCCGAGATCCATGTCGTCCGCTCCTCCGTCCTGTGTCGAGTGGCGAGCCTAGCGCATGGCCGAATGGCGGGCATGGGCAGGACCGTCGGGCTATTCCCCTGGACGGGCTCTGGGTGGAGATTCAGGATGTGGAAGGATCATCAATTGCTCACACCCTGCCCGAGCTCTATCGAGCCGTCCTTGAGCGTGCCTCCAGTCTCGAGCACATCGGGCTCCGCCACGAGGCGCTGTTGATCCGGCGCTCGGCGGTCAAGGAGTACTCGAGGGCGTGGGATGAGCGTGCGATCGCACGACTGACGAAGATCCGGATCCGTGCCGAACGCGTGCTCGACGGGCTGGACCGGGGCCGCTCCCTTCTGGGGCCGCGGCCGGCCACGTTGCCGTCCCGACGTGCGACGAGGCGATCACAACCGGCCTGACGCCCTGACCCGGTTGCCCGGGTACCCTGTCGGCGTGACACCGACCGCGATGCTTCTGGAACGCATCGTTTCCGCCATCGCCGACCTCGTGACCATGAGCGACTCCGTGGCCGACGAGTGGATCTACATCCACGATCTCGAGACCGTATGGATCGCGCGCCTGCGAGCCGTCGGCGCCGAACGGACCTCGGACCTGCCGCGCGGGGCCACCATCGCCATTGACGCGCTCATCGCTGAGACTCACCGGATCACCGATCCCCACCGGGCGATTGACTGGCTCTCGACGCTGCCTCAGGCCGCCCTCGTCGCCATCGGGGAGGACGCCTGGTGAGGTTTCAGGACGCCGCAAAGGATGCCCGTGCCGTGGTCTACGCGGGAATCCAGGCCGATCCGCTCGTCTGGCGGCTGGCGGACCTGCTCGCGGACGCGACCGCGCCCCAGCGGGTGCTCGCGCGCGCCGTGATGAACGGTGAGTCGAGCGAGGGCGAGGCGTGGCGGGCAATGTTCCCATCCCTGTTCGACGTTGATGCCGGGGTCGAGGGGGATGCGGAGCGGACGCGGTCCGAAGCCATCCTCGGGGCATCGCTCGAAGTGGCCGCTCGCGGCGATCAGGTTCGCAGCCAGTTCCGTGGCGCGATCGTGGAGGCCCTGACCGAACGACTGCTCGCCAGACGGGTTCCCCCCGCGAGCATCCACCGGGAGCGCCGCATCCTGTTCGATGGCGTTGCCGCCGAGATCCATCCGTACGACGTGACCGTGGAGGCGCCCGGAGCCGCCGAGGCCTACGACTGCAAGTGGGGTGCCCGCGGAATCTCGGCCGACGTGCTGCACCAGCTCGACGACGCGCGAGCGCATGCCGCGGACGAGGGCGAGCGCCTGCTGCCGGTCCTCGTCGTGTTCGACGCGCGAAGGTCCTGCGAGGTCCGTCTGGCCCGCCAGACCGCTCCACGAACGGGAACGCGCCTGGTCAGCCTCGAATCACTTGATCGGATTGCCGGGCGGCGTCCGGCCCAGACGTCATGACCGGTGAATCAGAGAAGCCGCACGACACGGCAGCTGGCTCGCCGGATCCCGGGCTGGCCGGTCGTGACGATCGTCCGGTCACTGGCATCGACAACGGCTACCTGGCCGGCTATCGGGTTCGCTTCGATGAGGCTGGCGCCGACGGCCTGGCTCGGACCGGCGCCCTGCTCCGGTATGCCCAGGACATCGCCTGGCGCCACTCCGAGGCGCTCGGGTTCGATCGCACCTGGTACAGCGAGCGTGATCGATGGTGGGTCGTCCGGTCCGTCGAGGTGACGATTCTCGAGCCCGTACCGATGGGCACGACGCTGCGGCTGGCGACGGCCGTGGTCGGCCATCGCAAGATCTGGGCCCGCCGGCGGGGCGAATTCCGGATGCCCGACGGCATCGTGTCCGCAGTCGCCGCCGTCGACTGGGTCCTCCTCGACGACCGTGGCCGCATCCTCCGGATCCCTGATGACTTCGGTACGGCGTTCCCGAACCCGGCCCTGACCGAAGACATCGTTCGGGTTTCCCTCCCGCCGGCTCCGGACGATGCCGTCAGCCTCGATCTGATCGTCCGGCCCCAGGACCTCGATCCGATGGCGCACGTCAACAACGCCACCTACGTCGATTGGATCGAGGAGGTCGTGGTGGTCGCCGGCGGCGCCGCTATCACGACGACGACACCGCGCCGGATCGCCCTGGAATACGCGGCATCGGCTGAGCTCGGGGATCACCTCCGCGCGACGGCCTGGCCGGATGGCGACGTCTGGTCGGTTCGGCTCACGCGCGAGGCCGACGGCATCGATATCGCCCGGGCGCGGCTTTCGCGCTGACGAGCACAGCCGCTCGAGGGCTCCAGACCAGCGGTCGGACGGAGCAGAACGGCGATCAACGCCGCGGGAAGCCTCACACCAGTGAATACGCTGGCGGCGCCGTCCGGGTTCGATCTGGCCGTTGCTCTCGGGGCCTGGGTCCTCTCGCCGAACTCCCTATCCTGACGCGGTGAGACCCCGTGGATCATCCGCCGCGCCTCGCGCCATCATGCGTCCAAGTGTCGCTCGCGCGTCGCTTGTGATCACGTTCCTGGCCTTTGTGCTGACCTCGTGTGGAGCGAGATTCGGGGGCGCGTCCGTCGTTGCCGGTACTCCCGATTCATCATCGGCGTCGCTCGCTACTGCCGCGGCCGGACTGTGCGCCGCGACGACCGCCCTTCCCGATCTCGCGGCCACGAAGCGGGCCTTCGTCAATGAAGCCCACGACGCGCTCCATGTCCTCGCCGCCGACCCGCGATTGACCCGCTCGGCCGTGGCCCGGGTGCTCGAGGCGATGGATCGTCTGGAACGAGACTTCGACGCGCCCGCGGAGGCTCCCGTCCTTGCCGGCGATCTCGCCGATCTGTCCACAGCCGCTTCCGCCGCGCTCGTGGAACTCGGGATCGAGTTGCCGTCGTGCGGGACGTAATGCAACCCGCGCCTTTGCCGCGAGCACGGCCGGCCCTGATGCTGGCGGTGCTCGCGCTCACGATCGCCGCATGCTCCGGCGCGGCTTTCACGCCGGTGCCGACGGGTCCGGGGATCGTAGCCGAGGTCGCCTCGTACGAGCTGGTTGCCGGTCAACCCGGCCGGCTGCTCGTGGCGCTCATTGCCGCCGACAATCGATGGCTCAGTTTCGGTACGGTTCCGGTCCGATTTGCGTATCTCGGCGACGGCGGAAGCAGTCCATCTCCTGCGACCGTCCCGCAACCCGCCACCGCGACGTTCCTGGCGATTCCGGGATCGCCTGACGGCCGTGGAGCGTCGCCGGAGTTGACGCTCCCGGCCGACGGACGCGGCGTCTACGCGGTCGAACCGGTGACCTTCGAGCGGGCCGGGTACTGGCGGGTCATCGCGGAAGGCAGCCTCGCCGACGGGCACCCGTTCGCGGCGGACGCGGCGTTCACCGTCCTCCAAGAGCCGTTGATCGTGAGTGTCGGGGACGTCGCTCCGCGGACCGACAACCCCATCGTGGGGTCGCCCGGCGTGCCGCTTTCGGCGATCGATTCACGCGCCACCGATGTCGCCGGGGTCCCGGACCCGGAACTCCACTCCACGACCATCGCCGCTGCGATTGCGGCGGGCCATCCGGCGCTCGTGGTCTTCTCGACACCGGTCTTCTGCGTCAGTCGGTTCTGCGGCCCGGTGACCGACCTCGTTGCCGACCTTGCGGCGAAGTACGGCGATCGGGCCGACTTCATTCACATCGAGATCTATCGGGACTTCCAGGCTGGCGTTGTGAACCAGGCGGCGCTGGACTGGTTGATGCCCCCGACCGGCGACCTCCGCGAGCCGTGGACCTTCCTGATCGGGGCGGACGGTCGGATCGCGGGATCGTGGGACACCGTGGTCGCCCGCTCCGAGATCGAGCCACTCCTCCAGGCCCTGCCGCCCAAGTAGGGTCGGTCAGCGACTCAGGATTGAGCCGAGGTGCTCTTCCATCGTGGCCTCGGTGAGCTGGCCGGCGTACCGATCACGGATCACGCCCTCCCGATCCACGAACACGTGCGAAGGGAGCCCTCGGGCCCCATACAGCGCCATGACGGCCGCCGTGGGATCGATGCCGATCGCATAGCTGAGGCCATGTGCTTCCACATAGTCCCGCACGGCCGTCGTCGGTTCCTGGACGTCGATCGCGAGGACTACAAGGCTGTCCGGCGCGTGGGCGCGGTAGGCGGCCTCGATGTGCGCGGCCTCCTCCTG
>JANMNF010000063.1:0-2853 GCA_031373765.1 Chloroflexota bacterium | reverse complement strand
TCGGGGGCTGCTTCAGCTTCGGGGGCTGCCTCACGCTCTGGGGCCGACTCGGCGGCTGCCTCAGTGGTTTCCACGACAACGGTGTTGGCGGGATCGTCCACGGCGACTGGCGCCGCGTCGGTCTGCTCGGGGGCCGGGGCCGTGGCAGTTGCCTCGGCCGGCGGCGTCGTCCCGCCCTGCTCTTCTTCGGTCAATTCGATGCTCTCCTGCAATCCAGAGTCCCCACCGGGAATCAAGAACGGCTTGAGCAGCGCTCAAGCCGGATCAGGTTGGCGATCAAGTGGTCCGTGGATGTTGTGCCGCGGTCCGCTCCTTCGACATCGAAATCGTTCTGAACGTGCTCTTCAGCTTTCCTGCCCGTAGGGCCACGGGAGTCTAGCACACGGGTCTCCGCGGCTACAATCGTTCGAACCGTGCCTGAACTGCCCGATTTGACCGTCGTCGCCGAAGCGCTCCAGGCTGCCGTCGCCGGCCGTCCGATCATTCGCGCCAGCGCTCCCGGTCCGCTCGCCGTGCGGGGCACTCCCGGCGAGCTCGAGGCACTCGTGGGTCAGCGCCTGGTCCGCGTGACCCGACGCGGCAAGTTCCTCCGATTCCAGTTCACGTCGGATGCGATCGCGGTGAATGCGATGCTCACGGGTCGATTCCAGCTGGCGAGCCCGGATCAACGGGTCACCGCCAAGACGGCCCTGATCCTGGCATTCGGTGCGCGGCTGAAGCCTCCCCCGCGTCCAGCGCCATGGACACGCGGCGCGTCATGGATGCCGGGGAGCACCGACGAAGTCGAGATCCGTTATCGAGATCCGACCCAGATGGGCAAGGTATATCTCCTGCCGGTGGGGCAGTCGCGCCCGGTGCCCGGCTACGACGGACCCGGAGGGACCTCTGCCCCGCAGGGCCCGGATGCCGACGATCCGACATTGACGCTCGACGTCTGGCGCGAGCGGATCCGGCGCCACCCTGGGGAGCTGAAGTCGCTGCTGCGCAACCAGGAATTCGTGGCCGGGATCGGCAACGCCTACAGCGACGAGATCCTGTTCGCGGCCCGCCTCAATCCGTTTCGCAAACGATCGAGCCTTGCGGTCGAGGAAATCGACGAGTTGTACGCGGCCATGCGCGAGACGCTCGCGCGCGCGAGCGCGACCCTTCGTGAGCGCGTCCCGCCGAAGTTCGAAACAGAGGTACGCGATTTCCTCGCAGTCCATCTGAAGGGCGGCACGCCGTGCCCTCGGTGTGGCAACAAGATTTCCGAGATCTCGTCGCGCAGCGAGGCCACATCCTGGTGCAGGGCCTGCCAAAGCTGACGCGAGCGTCCCTGGCAGCGCGATGTCTTCGGGTTGGCGCACTTCGTCGAGCCGAGTGCGGCCAGCGCTGGATCAGGGAATCTTCAGAACCTGACCGACATGCAGCGTGTTCGAAGTGAGCCCGTTCAGGGTCTTGATGGCGGCGACGCTCACCTTGTATTTGATTGCGATGTCATACAGCGTGTCGCCCGACTTGACCGTGTATGTCGTCGCTGCCGAAGGGGCCGGTGTCGCAATCGAGGCGACCGGGGTCGGTGATGGTGCGAGACTCGGAGTTGAGGTCACTTCCGGGGTGGCGGCAAGCGATGCCGTCGGAGCGACCTCGGTCGGCCCATCAGTAGGGCCCTGAGTCGGCGTTGCGACCGCCACGAAGGAGGCCGGCGGCTTGGAGCCGGTTGGCGCATTCCCCGACCCGAGATTGGATAGGGCGAGCGCACCCAGCGCAGCCACGAGACCCACGGCAGGGATCACCTGCCAAGCGCGTCGATCCGCGAGCATCCCGACCAATTGTGATCCCCGCCCAAGGCTGGCATCGACCACGGGTCGGGTCTGGACCCAGTTCCAGGCGACTGGACCTACCGCGCTCGCACCGAGTGCGGAACCGCGCGCTTCGCGAGCTGCCACGTACGTTGCGCAGGTCACGTGCCCTGACGTAAGGCACAGGCGACGCTGCTTGGGCAACGCAAGCGGGGCCGGCGGCTCGACCGCCCGGCACCGATGGTCGGCCGTGGCGGTCTGGGCAACCCATGCGCCGTCGGCACCGGCGAGGAAAGGGCAGCGTGGTGGTGCGGATACGAACTCATCGTCCACGGGTGGCGAGTCGTCTGCTTCGACCGTCATGCCGCGAGGATACCTCGGTGCAGAAATACGGCGCCGGACGCACAAAATCCTGGCGACGACCTATTTTCCCGAAAGGCTGCCCTCTCAGTATCTTCGGCGCTGGAGAGCTTGACTTCCGTGTTCGGGATGGGAACGGGTATGGCCTCTCCGCTAGAGTCACCAGGATCTTGCTGCTGGAAGTGAATCGGCCGCTACCGTCGCGTCACGAGGACGCGGGGCGCCAGGGAAAGTCATCGATCGATCGATTTCGCGTGTTCCAAAGGATCTATCCCAGATCCCAGCCGCTGACCCTGAGTCAGGTGCTGGAAGTGGTCAAGCCCTCGACCATTAGTACCGCTCAGCTTCATCCGTCACCGGACTTCCACATGCGGCCTATCAAACAGGTGGTCTCCCTGCGGTCTTACCCGGTTAACCCGGTGGGGAACCTCATCTCCAGGCGAGCTTCGCACTTAGATGCTTTCAGCGCTTATCCCTGCCGAACATAGCTACCCAGCGATGCCCCTGGCGGAACAACTGGCACACCAGCGGTTCGTCCACTCCGGTCCTCTCGTACTAGGAGCAGCTCCTGTCAAGTTCCCTACGCCCACGGCGGATAGAGACCGAACTGTCTCACGACGTTCTGAACCCAGCTCGCGTGCCGCTTTAATTGGCGAACAGCCAAACCCTTGGGACGTACTTCCGCCCCAGGATGCGACGAGCCGACATCGAG
>JANMNF010000050.1:0-8554 GCA_031373765.1 Chloroflexota bacterium | reverse complement strand
ATCCGAGGGCACGACGCTCTTTGCCCTGAATTTCGCCGGCGCGCTGATTGCCGCCCTGGTGCAGCCGACGGTCGGGACGATCTCCGACTACACGATCAGCCGGTGGGGCCGTCGAAAGCCGTACATCTTCATCGGGTCCGTACTCGACATCCTGTTCCTGTTTGGGATCGCGACTTCGAACACGATCGTCTCGATCGCGGCGTTCATGGTTCTCCTCCAGGTCAGCGCGAACTTCGCGCAGGGCCCGTTCCAGGGCTACGTCCCGGATCTCATCCCGAAGCGCCAGGTCGGTACAGCCTCGGCACTGGTCGGGCTGTTCCAGGTTCTCGGCAACGTTGCCGGGTTCGGGATCGGCTCGTGGGCTGTGGCCACCGGCAACTTCTTCGCCGGAACCATGGCCCTCGGCGCCCTCGAGCTCGTCACGATGGTCTCCGTGGTGTGGCGTGTCGCGGAGGGCCGGATCGCCCGGAGCCGCAACGGCCGCTCGTGGTCGACGATCGCCCGAGAGGCTTGGGGCACCGACATCCTTCGGGAACGGTCGTTCATGTGGCTGGTCGCCTCGCGCTGGTTCGTGCTGATGGGCGCCAACATGCTCGTGAACTTCGCCACGTTCTATCTTGCCCAGACCTTTGCGCTGACCCAGTCTGAAACCGGCGGCACCAACATCTTCCTGCTGGCAGGAACGGTGCTTGGCAACCTTGTCGCGGTCATTCCGGCTGGTCGGCTGTCGGACCGCATCGGTCGCAAGCCAGTCATCTATGCGGCCTGCGCGGTAGGCGGGGCGGGCATGGCGATCGTTGCGACCGCGCCGATCATCCCGATCGCCGTCGCCGGAGCCACCCTCTTCGGCGCGGGTGTCGGCATGTTCCTGGCCGTCGACTGGGCGTTGATGACGGACATCATCCCGAAGGCGTCGTCGGGCCGGTACATGGGGATCAGCAATGTCGCGACCGCGACATCCGGGATTGTCGCGGTGATGACCGGCGGTCTGGCTATTGATGCGGTCAATCGCGGATTCGGCATCGGACTGGGGCCCCGGGTTGCCTTCGGACTGGCGGTCGTCTACTTCGCCCTCGGCGCCCTCCTGCTCCGCCCGGTCGTGGAACCCAGGGCGGCAGGTCGAGCCTACCCGGACTCACCCGGCGCAGCCTGATCATGGACGTCGCCGAAGTCCCGGATCGCTCAGACGAGGGCACGGGCGACGGCACCTCCCACGCAGCCAGACCACGCGTCGCACGGGCGGCCGTGGCAGCCGCGGCGCTTTGGGCGGTCGTCGGGGCAGGCCTCTCCTTCCTCGCGTCGAAGGCTCCGGACCCCCACGCCCTTATCCCACAGCTCCTCGTCCTTGCCGTCTGGCTCGTTGGCTGGCCGATCGTCCGCACGGCTGGCCGCCGATACGGCATCCAGCGACGAGGCGACTGGCTGCGCCTGTGGGCGCTGACAATTGGCCTCATCTGGCTCAGCCTGGGCGTCGTCGGTTGTGTCACGGCCTTGGCCGTCTACGGCTAGATGCGGGCCCGCGCGGCGGCCGTCGAACATCGCCAAATACACCTTGTTTCGGCCCTCGGGCGGCCCTGCTAGCGGTCCGGCGATGGCCTGCCGGAACTGCACGGCGGCATCACCCGGGCGGAGGATTCCCGATGAGCGTCTCGACCATGGCACGACTCGCCGGGGGCGATTCAGCAGAGCCCGACTCCACCCTCCAAAGTGCGATCCGGCTCGTCGCGGCCTATGTCCCGGCCGAGGCGATCGCAACCTACATCGCCGTGCTCGGCCTGCTGACGCCCGGCAGCGGCGCGTCGGCCGACCAGGTCCAGGCGATTCGACTCGTCTGCTTCGTCATCGGGCTGGCCGTCTCCGTCGGGCTCGCTTTCGTGACCTTCAAAGGGGGCAACCTGACCAAGCGCGAGCAGCAGCGCCGCCAGTGGATCGTGGCCGCTCTGGCTGCCGCGGGATTCACGGTCTACGCCGCGGCGATGCCGTCGTTCTTCTTCCAGACGACGATCCTGACGATCCCGTGGGGCCAGTGGGCCGCCGCTCTCGCGATCATCACAGCGATGATCCTGCCGACCATCGCCAAAGCCCTGCGCGTTCGCAAGTAGCGTTCCCGTCGGCGCAACAGGAGCCTTGGTGCCCGGACCCGATCCGCGTCCCCGGTCCGGGCGCCGGTATACTCCCGCGCAACCATGAGCGACGGAACGGTCATCGTCATCGGCGGAGCAGAGGACAAGATCCGGGACCGGATCATCCTCAATCGCTTCGTGTCCCTCGCCGGTGGGGAGGACGCGGTCATCGTCGTCATTTCCACGGCATCATCCCTTGGACACGAGGCGGGAGAGCGATACCGGCAGATCTTCACCGAACTCGGCGTGAAGACCATCACCCCGCTCCACGCGATGACCCGGGCACAGGCCAACGACGAGACGTTCGCGCGTGCCGTTCGCGACGCGACGGGCATCTACCTGACCGGCGGCAACCAGCTCCGCCTCTCATCGACGATCGGCGGTACCCGCCTTGCGGAGGCGGTCCTGGAGCGCTTCCACGAGGGAGCCGTCGTGGCCGGCACCTCGGCGGGTGCCTCGGCGATGTCCAGCCACATGATCGCCTTCGGCGCGTCCGGCGCGACGCCCAAACACCGGATGGCCGCGATCGCCGCAGGGTTGGGCGTGCTGCCAGGTGTCATCGTCGACCAGCATTTCCAGCAACGAAACCGCCTCGGGCGGCTCCTCAGCCTCATCGCCCAGAACCCGAGCCTGCTCGGGATCGGTGTGGACGAGGACACGGCGGGGGTGGTGGGTCCGGACCATATCCTCGAAGTGATCGGGCGGGGCAGCATCACCATCGTTGACGGTGCCGCGGCGGAGACCGATGCATGGGAGGTGCGGGCGCATCGACCGATCATGCTGAGCGGCGTAGTCCTGCACTCGCTGCCGGCCGGCTATCGGTTCGATCTCCGTCGACGCCACCGGATCTCGGGTCCGGCACTCAAGGCGCTCCCGGGCGGCGAGGCAGCCGCGTCCAGCTAGGGTCCAACTCGCCGGACGAGCCCGGCCCAAGCGTGAGGAACTCAACGTGGCCAAGGCCCCCGCGAAGACGAGCCGACCCAGGCGTCCCGCGGCGAATGCCGTGCCCCTCTCCCCCGACCTCACCATCTTGGAGACACGGATCCTGCGAGGCCCGAATTTCTGGTCGCGCTCGCCTGTCGTCCGGATGCTGGTGGATCTCGGGTCCCTCGAGCAGTATCCGAGCAACACGATCCCAGGATTCGTGGACGGCCTCGTCGCATGGATTCCGTCGCTCGAGGACCACGCCTGCTCGCTGAACCGACGGGGCGGGTTCCTGACCCGTCTCCGTGACGGGACCTGGTCCGGTCACGTGGCCGAGCACGTCGCCCTCGAGCTCCAGAACCTCGCCGGCACGGACGTTCGGCACGGCAAGACCCGTGGCGCTGGTGCTGTGGGGCAGTACAACGTTGTCTACGAATTCCGCGAGGAGCTCGTCGGCATCGAGGCCGGCAAGTTCGCGGTCCGGATCGTCAACCATCTCGTTGATCCGGCCTCGGACCCTGACCTCGACTATCTGGCTGAGCTCGAGGCGCTCATCCGCCTCGCCGAACGCGCGGCCTTCGGGCCCTCGACGCAGGCCATCCTCGATGAGGCCGCCTCCCGCGACATTCCGTTCATTCGCCTTGACCGCCACTCGCTCGTGCAATTGGGCCAGGGCGTCCACCAGCAGCGGATCCGGGCGACGATGACGTCACGAACCTCCGGCATCGCCGTCGATGTCGCGAGCGACAAGAACCTGACCAACCGGCTCCTCGATTCGGCAGGCCTGCCGGTTCCCAAGGCCGATGTCGTCGGGGACGTCGAGGCCGCCGTGGCGACGGCGCGCCGGCTCGGCTTTCCGTGCGTGATCAAGCCGCTCGACGGCAACCACGGACGAGGTGTCCAGCTCGACCTGCAGAACGAGGACGATGTCCGCGCGGCGTGGCCTGGCGCGTTCGGCGAGACGCGGACCGGCGAAGTCGTGGTCGAGACGTTCATCCACGGCAACGACTACCGCTGCCTCGTGATCGGCGGACGGGTCGCCGCGATCGCCGAGCGGGTGCCGGCATCCGTGGTCGGCGATGGGAAGTCTACGGTCCGAGAGCTGGTGGACAAGACCAACGCCGACCCTCGCCGCGGCATCGGCCACGAGAAGGTCCTGACCAAGATCAAGCTCGATGTAGCTGCCGAGGAGCTCGTACGCGATCAGGGCCTGACGCTCGACGCCGTTCCGCCGGCTGGAACGCGGGTGAAGCTCGCCCTCACCGGCAACATGTCAACCGGCGGAACCTCGATTGACCGGACCATGGAGGCGCACCCGGACAACGTCGAGATCGCCGAGATGGCGGCGCGGGTCGTGGGACTCGATGTGGCCGGCATCGACTTCATCTGCCCGGACATCACGGTTCCGGTTCGCGAGACGGGCGGGGCCATCGTTGAGGTGAACGCCGCACCCGGCTTCCGAATGCACACCCATCCCACCGAAGGCGAACCGCAATACGTCGCCCGACCCGTCATCGACCTGCTGTTCCCGTCCGGCGCGCCGTCCCGGATCCCGATCATCGGCGTGACCGGTACGAACGGCAAGACGACGACAGTCCGGATGATCGCCCACATCCTGAAGCTGATGGGCCGGCGCGTCGGCATGACCTCGACCGATGGCATCGTCGTCGATGGTCGGATGATCAAGCGCGGCGACATGTCCGGTCCGAAGTCGGCCCGGATGATCCTCCAGAACCCGACCGTCGATACCGCCGTGTTCGAAGTCGCGCGAGGCGGGATCCTGCGCGAGGGCCTCGGCTATGACCGGAACGACGTCGCTGTCGTCACCAACGTCACCGGCGACCACCTGGGCATCGGCGGCATCGACACCGTTCGCCAACTGGCCGATGTCAAGGCGGTCCTCGTTGAATCCGTACCGCGCTCGGGGACGGCGGTCCTCAACGCGGACGACGTCAACGTCGCCCGCATGGGCCAGCGCTGCGATGGCGCCGTCATCTACTTCTCGATGGAGACGGACAAGGGCGACCCTGGCTTTGACCGCGTCGACGGCCACTGTGGCCGGGGCGGTGCAGCGTTCGTGGTTCGCCACACGGCAGAGGGTGATCAGATCGTCCTGCGGCATGGGCCTCGCGTGATGCCCGTCCTGTACACGCACCTGATCCCTGCGACATTCGGTGGCAAGGCCCGCATGAACGTGGCCAATGCGCTTGCCGCGGCGGCGGCGGCGTGGGCCTCAGGCGCTCATCTCCATGACATTCGCCAGGGCCTGCGGACCTTCACGACCTCCTTCTTCCAGGCGCCGGGGCGCTTGAACCTCGTGGAGGTCGGGGGTGTTCGTGTGGTCATCGACTACTGCCACAACGTGGACGGGATGCGGAACCTGTCCGATTTCGTGAACCGGATGATGATCGAGAACGGCGTCAGGACGGGCCGGGCCATCGGCGTCATCGGCGTTCCGGGCGATCGACGGGACGAGGACATGCGCGACTACGGGGCACTGGCCGCCACGGCCTTTGACGAGATCATCGTGCGCGAGGATCGAAACCTGCGTGGGCGTGCCCCGGCCGAAACCGCGGCGGAAGTCCTTGCGGGCGTCCTCTCGGCGCGCGGATCCGGCGGCGTTACCCAGAAGTCCGAGGAAATCCTCGATGAGCTGACCGCGGTTCGCGCGGCGCTGGGCAGGGCCAACCCCGGCGATCTGCTGGTGATGTGCGTCGACGACGCGCTCAGCGTCTACCGCGAAACGATGGCCGCGGCGGGGCAGGGTCTCGGGACCACCGCATTCGGGGACCCGGGCGAATTCGAGGCACCCGAGGGCTGAGGGCGCTCCGCCTGGGCGTCGTGGCCGAGCGCTGAGCGAGCGGCCTCCGGGCGGCCGAGTAGGCGTGGGCGGCGGACTGGCCTAGCGGCGGAGTGGGCCCTAGCGGCCGAGGTTGAGGTTTGCGCTGACGGCGCGAACGATGACCCAGATCTCGATCGCCGAGATCACTACGAGCGCGATACCAATCGCCATCTCCACGGGGCAGTTCCTCCATCCCTTCCGACCGCCGGTGGCCCGGCCTGCCGACCATGATGCGGCGCGGGCCAAGCCGCCGCAAGGCGAATCCGCGACGGACGGTCAGCGACGAGGGCGATCCTCGAGCCGCGGGGCGAGGTTGATCAGGTCGGCGGCTGTCTCGACGGGTCGGAAGTTGAGGTCTCGCAGGAGCTTGAAGACGGCACCTCGATCCTCGTGGCAGAGCAGGACGACGATCCTCGCAGCGTCGTGCCGCGAGCCATCGGCGCCGGCCGCTGCTCCATTCAGTTCGGCGCGCAAGGCGGCGACCTCGGTCTCGTAGACCGGAATGTCCTCGGTCCAGCCGCCGGCGGTGGCCCCGTCCCGCAATTCCCCGAGGACCGAATCACGCGATCGGCCCCGGAGATAGCCCAGCGTCTCCTTGAACGCGACTCGCTGCGCCCTTGTCGCAGCAATCCGGCCCATAGCCTGGAGCGTGTCGTCGGGTCGATCTCCGGCGGTCCCGATGATGACGGTGATCGGTGTGACGCGACCACCGGCCCCGCCGGCTATCCCGTCGGCCACGTCGAGAAGGACCTCCAGCCCGGCTTCGTTATGGGCAAAGTCCACGATCGCGACGCGGCTGCCGTTTCGAAAGATGTTCATCCGACCCGGCGAGGCGTCCGCGGTCGGCCGAAAGTCCAGCAGCCCGGCGCGGACCTCTTCGACGCTCAGTCCGAGGGCACGAGCGCCGGCCGATGCCGCCATCACATTGGCGACGTTATGGCGGGCGAGGCCGGCAAGGGTGATCGGGACGTCGCGGACCGCGACGATCGGGGTCCACGCTTCGCCTTCGGCCTCGCCGAGGTCCCCCTTCCGGACGACGTACGCCCGGCCGCCCGCTGCGAGGTGTCGACGAATGACCGGTGACGCGTCACCGCGCTGCGAAAAGAAGGCGACCCTGGCTTTTACCGTTCGTGCCACGGCGCGGACGAATGGGTCGTCCGCGTTGAGGACCACCCAGCCATCGGGACGCGTGATGCGGCAGATCGTCGCCTTGACCTCCGCGAGCTCCGGGAGCGTGTGGATTCCCTGCAGATCGAGATGGTCCGAGCTGACGTTCGTCAGGATGCTGACGTCGTTCGACTCGTAACCGACGCCCTTCAGTACGAGCCCGCCGCGCGCGGTTTCGAGGACGGCGACACCGACGTCGGAGCGGGCCAGGATCTCGTGCGCCCCGCCCGGGCCGGTCCAGTCGCCCGGCTCGACCATCCGTTCGTCGACCAGGATTCCGTCGGAGGTCGTCGTTCCCACGCGCCGGCCAGAGCGCAGGAGGATGCGGGTCAGCAGTCGCGTCGTCGTGGACTTGCCGTTGGTCCCAGAGATCGAGATCACCGGGATCTTGCGGTCTGCGTCGCGGATCCATGGCGGGGCTGTCACGGAAGCCCGACCAATTCGGCCGGCCCACTGCTCAAGGAGGCGTTCCTGCGCACCGGTGAGCCGAGCCCGCCGGGCCGGTGTCGCCGCTCGATCAGTCAGGCTCACCGATGCCTCGGCAATCGAACGAGCGCGCTCGGCGCCGACCCAGGGCCACGTGAGGATCCAATGGCCTGGGTCCGATGACCGATGCACCCGAATTCCGCCGACGCCTTCCCCGTGCGCCGCGCGAAGGCGCCGAGCCCATCCTGCGAGCGTCTCGACCGGTTCCGGCCACTCACGCCTCGGGAGGCTGGCACCGAGGTGGACGAGGGCATGGCGGGCAGGAACTCGCTGGCCGAACCACGTCCTGCGCCGACCGACGGCCACCTCGACCTTGACCACCGGCTCCAGCCGGTAGACGTTGGGTCCCTCGAGGAGCCTGATCTCGATCAATCGCACGGTCCCGGCAGGATAGCAACGCGCCCGGTCTCGATTCCAGTCGTCTCGCCACGCCCTACACTCTGGCCGTGGGTACTTCAACCGCGCCCGGGAGCGGCATCAGCCCGGAGGAACTTACGGCCCTCGAGGCCAACGTCCGCGCGGGACACTCGGCGTACATGACGGCTCTGGAGCAGCTCTGCAACATCGACTGTGGGAGCTACTCGCCGACCGGGGTGAACCGCGTGGCCACCTGGGTCGCGTCCGCGTTCGCCGACCTCGGCGGGGATGTCGAGCGCCGGGTGGACCCGGCCGGCAAGTACGGTGACACGGTCATCGGCACATGCCAGGGGCGCGAGGGTGCGGGACCGAGGGTGCTTCTGATCGGGCATATGGATACCGTGTTCTCGGACGGGACGGTCTCGGAACGTCCCTTCACGACGGCTGGTGACATCGCCAGGGGAGCAGGGGTCACCGACATGAAGGGCGGCCTCCTGGCCGGCATACATGCCCTGGGCGCGCTTCGAGCGCTGGGCGACGGATGGCAGGACCTGCCCTTCGAACGGATCACCTACGTCGCCAATCCCGACGAAGAGATCGGGTCGCCGAGCTCCACGCCCCACATCCGCGAGATCGCAGCCACATCCGACCTGTG
>JANMNF010000187.1:0-13812 GCA_031373765.1 Chloroflexota bacterium | reverse complement strand
CCGTCACTCGTGATGCCACACACCCGCTCGCATCACGCGACGGACCATCAGGTCTGCATCGAGCTCGACGAGATCGGCCCGCTGCCCGATAGCGAGCCGGCCACGGTCCTCGATACCGAGCATGGCCAGCGGGTTTCGGCTTGCGGCGGCAACCGCGGCTGGGAGCGACGCGGCTCCGCTCCGGACGAGGTTCCGGACGGCGGTGTCGAGCGCAATCACGGAACCCGCCAGGGTACCGCTGCCAACGACCGAGCTGCGCCCATCCTTGACTTCGATCTCGAGCCCACCGATCGTGATCCGACCGTCGCCCATGCCGGCCATCGACAGCGCGTCACTGACAAGCAGCAGTCGATTCCCTGGTTTCGTCCGGGTGATGATCGGCCAGAGGGCCGGGTCGACATGCCGGCCGTCGGCGATCAGCTCTACATAGGCGTCGTCGCGGGTGAGGGCGGCAACCGCGACCCCGGGCGCCCGGTGCTCGACCCCGGTCATCGCATTGAACAAGTGGGTCGTCGTCGTGCCGCCGGCGTCATAGCCTGCCAGCGCACCCGCCAGATCCGCCGAAGAGTGGCCGATCGAAACCCGGACGCCGAGGCGGGTCAGCCGGCCGATCAGCTCGAGACCGCCCGGGATCTCGGGTGCCACGGTCGTGAGCCGGAGGCCGTCGATGAGCGGCTCGATCTCGGACCAGGCAGTGTTTGCAGGCACGGCCAGAAACTCGGGATTGTGGGCACCCTTCCGATGCGGTGAGATGAACGGTCCCTCGATGTTGAAGCCGAGCGGATCGGCGCCGTCGGTCGGCGCGGTAGGCAGCCAGGTCCTCACGAGATCCGTCCATGCGTGAAGGACCGGCAGCGGATGGGTGACGCCGGTGGGCAGGAACGAGGTCACGCCGTGGCGGAGGAGGGCCCGGGCCATGCCATCAAGATCTGAAGAGGTGCCCATCGCGTCGTGGCCACCCCAGCCGTGAACGTGGACGTCGACGAAGCCAGGAGCGAGGTAGGGGAGGCCGACTCCCGCGCCGGCGGCGCTGTCGATATCGACGGCTGCGATTCGGCCGTCCTCAATCGTGAGCCGGCCGACGGCGATGCGATCGTCAAGGACGAGCTGGCCGCGCAGCTCCGATCGAGCGGTCACGTGCCCGGCTCGGTTGTCGTCTCGACCTCGAACGAGACATCGAGGGCGTAGCGGTCGGCCGGGTAGCGCGACTCGGTCGCCTCGATCCTCCGACCTTCGTCATCGACGATCACGCGACGCTCGATCAGGAGCGGATCGCCCCGCCGAATATCGAGCAGCCGGGCATCCTCAGCGGTTGCCGCGGCAGCGCTGACCGTCCCCGTACCACTCCTCAGCGTCAGGCCGGCAGCCGTGATTGCCGCGTGGAGCGAGCCCGATTCGAGATCGGCCGCGAGGACGGCCTGGGCGCAGCTGACGACGACCGCGGCGGATTCGAGGGCGATCGGTTCACCATCGGCGAGGCGAATTCGCCGAACCTCGACGATCGGTTCGCCCCGTCTGAGGCCGAGCGCGCCAGACTCAGCCCGCGTTGACGGCCGGATCGATCGGGCGATGAGACGCGACGACGGCACGCGTCCGCGACGGGCCATCTCGGAACTGAATGTCATCAGGTGATCCGCCCGGCGATGGGATGACGGAGCCGTGACGAACGAGCCGCGGCCCGGCTGGCGAGCGACGAGCCCTTCCGCGGCGAGGCGCTGCATCGCGTTCCGGGCGGTCATCCGGCTGACCCCGAATTCCGCGACCAGCTCGGCGTCGGATGGCAGGCGATCGCCTGGCCGGAGAACGTCGATCCGCTCACGAAGGACCTGTTCGATCCGGCGATGGTGGGGCACGTACTCGGCGTCGATCACGTGTCCATGCTCGCGGTGGTGCTCGCGGTCCCGGCCGCTTCGGCGCCATGGATCGCGGCGCCGATCGAGCCGGCCCATGTCCCGAGCTCGGCCGTCACGATCTCGACCTCCTCGATTGCCGTCGTCCGGACCCGCCGCCGGATTTCTGCCCGCGCCTCGTCCAGGAGCAGGTCGCCTGCCGCTGCGATGCCGCCGCCGATGACCACCCGGTCCGGCGAGATCACAACAATCATGTTGGCGATCCCGATGCCGAGATAGCGACCCACGCGACGGAGCCCCTCGACCGCGGCCGCGTCACCGTCGCGTGCGCGCTCAACGGCCTCCTCCGCGGTTGCCGTCCCGCACGCCTCGGCGATCCGGTCGGCTCGAGCGAACGCCTCGAGGCAGCCGTGGTTGCCGCAATTGCACGACGGCCCGTCTGGATCGATCGTCTGGTGGCCGATCTCGCCGGCCGTCCCGTCGTGGCCCTGGTGGACTTTCCCGTCGATCGCGAACACCCCACCGACGCCCGTGCCCAGCGTCAGCCCGACCATCGACGATGCGCCCCGGCCGGCCCCCAACCGGAGTTCGGCCAGGCCGAACGCCCGCGCGTCGTTGATCAGCGCGACCGGGACGCCGAGGACCGCCGCGACCGGACCGGCGACGAGATAGCCGTCCCACGGACCGGGAACGTTCACAAGGAAGCGGGTCGCGCCGGACCGCGGGTCATACAGCCCCGGGACACCGATCCCCGCGGTTGTCACCCCGGGCCACCGATCAAGCGCGGCCTGCCCGGTCTCCGCAAGCTGAGGAACGATCGCATCGGGGCCGCCGGCGAGGGTCGGGACCAGCCCGCGATCGAGGATCCGCCAGTCGTCGGCCGCGTGCTCGACCACCGTCCACTTGAGGTTCGTTCCCCCGAGATCCAGCCCGAGGTGACGGGTGACGAGCCCGCGACCGGAGGCCGCTTCGGGGTTCGTCACCATCGTTCAGGCGTCGCCGCTGACCCGTGTGTACGCCGCCGCGACGGCCACGATGATCACGCCGAAGAGGACCTGGCGGACTGCCTCGGGCATCTCGAGGACCGTGAGGAGGGTCGTCACGACGGTCAGGATCAGGGCGCCCACGATCGTGCCGGAGTAGCCGCCGCGACCGCCCATGATCGAGGTTCCGCCGATGACGGCGGCCGCCACGGACGGAAGAACCGACTGCTCGACGAGACTCACCGTGGCCGTGTTGTTGAGACCGGCGATGAGGATGCCCGCGATCGCCGCGAGGATGCCCGACAGGATGTAGAGGGCGACATGGACCTGCCCGACCCGGGCTCCGGCCAGCCGTGCCGCAATCGGGTTATCGCCGACGGCGAAGAGCAACCGACCGTAGCCGCTCCGTCGCAGACCGACAACGATGAGGACGGCAATCGGCACGAAGACCAGGATGCTGTGGGGCACGAAGCCGAACGAGATCCCGGATCCGAGCCACTGGATCGCCACGGGGATCTGTGTGCCGGACCGGACCATGGCCAGCTGATAGACCGACATGAGACCGAGCACGACGAGGCTCATCCCCAGCGTCATGATCAACGGGTGGACCTTGAACACGCCGATGCCGATCCCATTGACGATCCCGGCGATCACGGCGGCGATGAGGGCAACGGCGATTGCCACACCGGGTCCCTGCCCGGATACCAGGGTCGCCATCAGGAAGGCCGCCATCGAGGCCACGGCACCGACCGAGAGGTCGATCCCGCCGGTCAGCATCGCGAGCGTCTGGCAGGCAGCCAGGATGGCGAGGGGGATTGCAGCGCGGATCGTCGTCGCGACCCAGTTGCCGTTCACGATCCCCGGCTTCGCCAGTTCGAGGAACACGACCAGGCCGACAAAGAGAATGACGAGCGGGATCAACGGCTGGTCACGGACGATCGGGCGCCAGCCGCCTCTGAGCAGCGGCGCAAGCCGCGACTGGATCGCTCTCCTGGTCGTGTTCGCGACGGAGGCGATCATGCCCGCACCCGGCGCATCGCGACGAGGCTGCCGAACATCACCACGCCAATGAGGATGGCGCCCTGGACGGCGGTCGACCAGTTCGGGTCGACGCCGGCAAAGAACAGATCCGTTCGCACGAGGGCGAGAACGATGACGGCGATGATCGGTCCGAGGACCCCGCCGCGGCCGCCGGCCAGGCTGACCCCGCCGAGCACGATCGCGGCCACGCTCTGCAGCGTGTAGGACCCGGGCACAGGTGCTCCGACCCCACCCGTCGCGGTGAGCGCCAATCCACCGAGCGCCGAGAAGAACCCGGTGAGCGCGTAGGCAGCGATCTTCGTCGGGGCGACCGCGACGCCGCTCCGGAAGGCTGCCACCGGGTGGCTCCCGATCGCGTACAGCGACAGGCCGAGCGTCGACCGCCGGAGGGGCAACCAGACGATCGCAACAAGGACCGCAACCACGATCAGTGCCTTCGGCAGCCATGGGTTCCCGAGGGGCCCCGAGATGATCTCCATGAGCCAGGGGGCGGCACCGCCGCCGGGGGTGTTCAGGATGAGCAGCGCTGTGCCCGCCCAGACAAAGGACATCGCGAGCGTGACGACGATATCCGGAACCTTGGTGACGACAATGATGGCCCCATTGATTGCCCCGACCGCGAGTCCGAGGAGCAGCACGAACACGACCACGGCGACGCCGAAAGCGTCGCCCTGATCTTTCATCATGACGGCCGACGTCACGCTCGCGAGTGCCATCATCGACCCGACCGACAGGTCGATCCCGCCGGAGATGACGACGATGGCCTGGGCGACCGCCGCGAACGCGATCGGCACGATGTTGATCGAAAGGGCCACGATCCCGCCCGCACCGTAGTTCGGGTTGAGCAGCTTGGTAATCGCGAGGAAGACGACCAGCAGGCCGACCAGGCCCAGGTTCCAGCCATGGCGCCGGACCAGGCCCAGTGCCTTCGAGACGGCGCTGTCGGGCTGCACGATCGCGGGGGTCACTGCGCTCACCGGTCGCCTCCCGCTCCAGTCCCGATCGAGGCGTCCGAGGCGTCGGAGGCGTCCGCGTCGGCTGCGGTCTTGGCGGCAAGGATCTCCGCGGCCACGACCTTGGTCATCGGACCGTCGGACTTCAGGTCGTAGGCGGCCCGGAGGAGCGTCGGCTCATCGGCCTCGGCAACCGGGATCTCGGCGACGACCTGGCCCCTGAAGATCACGATCGCCCGGTCGCACGCGAGCTGGATCTCCTTGAGTTCCGAGGTGTACAGGAGGACGGCCGCGCCGGCGCTCGCGAGATCGCGGAGCAGCGCGTAGATCTGCTGCTTGGTGCCGATGTCGATGCCCCGCGTCGGGTCGAAGCAGAGCATCGTGCGGACGCCACCGGCGACCCACCGGGCGATCGTCACCTTCTGCTGGTTGCCGCCCGACAGGCGACGGACCTCGGCGGCGGCACGCGTGTCGATCTGGAGCGTCGCGATCGCCGCGTCGACCTTAAGACGCTCGCTCGGGACATCGATCGGCCCCCACGTCCCGAAGCGCGAGGTGAACGGCAGGGCAATGTTCTCGCGAACCGAGCGCTGCATGAGGAGGGCTTCGGCGCGGTCAGCTGGAACGTATACGAGGCCGGCCCGGATCGCGTCCGCTGGATGATGAAACGCGGCGGTGACGCCGTCGATGAGGAGCTCGCCACCGTCCGGCCGTTCCGATCCGGCGAGAATGCCGAACAGCTCGTCCTGCCCCTGGCCCTCGAGAGCGACGACGCCGAGAACCTCGCCCGGATAGAGGTCGAACGAGACGTCCGAGAGCTTCGTCCCGGACCTGAGATTGCGCGCGCTGATCCGGGGGACCGCGTCTTGGGTGCGCCGGGCGGTCGCCGCGACACCGGCACCCCGGGCCGGCAGGTCGCGGGCCAGGTCCCCGAGCATGAGGGCGACGATCTCGTGCTCGGATCCTACGGAGACATCGACGACACCGACCGTTTCACCCTCTCGGAGCACGGTGGCCCGGTCGCAGATGGCAGCGATCTCGATCATTCGGTGCGAGATGAAGATCACCGATCGGTCGGTTCCGCGCTGGCGGCCAACGACCTCGAGAACTCGCTCGGTGAGGTTCGCGGGCAGGGCCGCGGTCATCTCGTCGAGGAGGAGGACGTCCGGCTCGATGGCCAGGGCGCGAGCGAGATCAATGATGCGGAGCGAGGCGAGCGGCAGCTCGCGGGCGAGAGTCGCCAGATCCAGATCCGGGAGGCCCAGTTCACTGAGCCAGTGGCTCGTGGCCTCGATCGGCGACTGCGTCAATCTCAGGTTCGAGCGGACGTCGAGGTCCGGGATCAGGGCCGGCTCCTGATAGACCGACACGATGCCGCCGCGTCGTGCCTCTGCCGGCGAGTGCGCCTGGAATGGCTTGCCTCGGACGAGGATGGTGCCGTGGTCCGGACGGACGCCACCGGTGAGGATCTTGACGAGGGTGCTCTTGCCGGCGCCGTTCGCGCCCATGAGGGCGTGGACCTCACCGGGACGGACTTCGAGCGAGGCCGAACGGAGCGCAACGACCGCGCCGTAGTGCTTCGCGACGTCTGTCGCGCTCAGCAGGAGGTCGGATGTGCCGATGTCGGAAGGGCGGGTGTCAGGTGCGCCGTCGATCACGGGTCAAGCCGTCCTCGCGCGTACATGAGGGTGGATGCGGGGGTGCCGGCGGAGCCAGCACCCCCATGGTCCGTTACGAGCTCTTTGGGTTACGCGTCGCCCGGACCCTTGCAGGCGATCAACTCAGGCTTGGTGTACGTGGTCCAGTCCTGGATCGTCAGGCCGAGTGGCCAGGTCTTCGGGAGTGATGCATCCGCCGCTGCGGCCAGGTCGGCCTTGCCGGCGTCGTTGTCGTTGCTCCACAGCACCGGGGTGACGTGGACGGTGTTGCTCGAGGGCTTCTGGCCCGCGAGGATCTGAAGGGCGAGTGTGACGCCCGCGCCGCCGATCGAGGCGGGGTTGGTGACTGCGGCACCCACGAGCCCGGGCTCGTTGAGGAGCTGGGTGACGAAGCCCGCGTTATCCGCGCCGACGATCGGAACGAACGGATGGTTGGCGGCCTTGAGCGCGTCCACGATGTTCGAGTCGACGCCCGAGGTCCAGATGCCGTCGAACTTGGTGCCCGCGGTCATGATGTCGTTGATCTGCTGGGTTGCCGTGACCGGGTCCCACTTCGTGACCGCCGTGCTGGCGATCGTGATGCCCGGGTTTTCCTTGAGCGCGCGCTGGAAGCCGGTGTCGCGGTCCGTGTCGGCCGGATGGCCGGCGATGCCACGCATGTAGACCACTGCGCCCGTGCCATTCATGGCCTTGAACAGCCAGGTGGCGCCAAGGTAGGCGTACTGCTCCTGGTCGTTGGACAGGTTGTAGGCGCTGGGGGCGGTGACTGAGGCGTCAACGGCGATGACCGTGATGCCTGCGTCCGCTGCCTCCTTGATCGCCGTGTTGAGCGCATCAGGCCCGGACGGGTTGATGATGATCGCGTTGACGCCCTGGGCGATCAGCGTCCGGATGTCGGACAGCTGGCCCGGTGCGTCGGTGTCGCGATGGATGATCGTGACCTTGGAGACATTGCCGGCCTTGACGGCCTGGGCCTTCGCCGAACAGAGCATCGCCTCGCGCCAGCCGTTGCCGACGCCTCCGGCGTTTGAGAATCCGATCGTGTACTTGGTGGCACCGCCGCCGGACGCCGCCGGCGTCGCGTTGCAGGCCCCGGCGATGATCGCCATCGCCGCCACGGCTACGATGCCGCGAGCCAGTTTGAGTCGCTTCATGAACTGTTTCTCCTCCGCTTATGCCGATCGCGATGCCCGTCGTGGGTCGTCGGCCGGCCAATCATCACTCGAATCCGTCCCGTGCGTCGCTTCGTCAGCCACCTCCTCGTTGGCCGATCGCAAGTGCGATTCGCCGCGCATGCTCTCGATAGGCTGCCTCGAACAGGTCCCGTGAGCGGTCGACCCCCACGACGCTTCCGCGGGTGAGGACCGGCGGCATGACCCCTCGCTCGACGAGCAGCTGGGCGGTCCGGACCTTGATGGAATTGACAATGGCGACGGCGGTGATCGTTGAGCCGGGACCAACCGGCGTCTCGAGCCCCTGGATGTCGATCAGCGCGTCGGCGTGCGGCGTGCACAGGTCGATGACCAGGTCCGCCTCGTCGAGGAGTCGGTTCCCGACGACGGGATCGATCGCCGACGACATCGATTGCTGGACCGACGTCACCGCGATGACCTTCAAGCCGCGTGCCCTCGCGCCGCGCGCGAATTCGACTGGTACGGCGGTGGTCCCGCCGGCCGAGAAGACCATGATGACGTCGCTCTCGCCGAACGAGAAGTTGCTGAGGATGACCTCGGCCAGGCCGGGCATCCGTTCGATGTACATCGCCTGGCGCTGGCCATTCGCGCCAACGACCTGGGTGTGGAACGTCATCGACAGTTCGACGATCGGATTGAATCCCGGGTACGAGCCGTAGCGCGGGAACATCTCCTCGACCGGGATCCGCGAATGGCCGGTCCCGAAGAGGTGCACGAGCCCGTCCGCCGCGATGGCCTCCGCGCACCACTGGCTCGCCTGCTCGAGCCCAGCCGCCTGGCTCGCCCCGAGGCGCTCGAGGAGCTCGATGGCCTCGGCAAAGAACGGCGCGGTCGGAGCGGCGACTGACGTCATTCGACGGTCTCCGATGCTGCGCCCAGGAGCGGCTCCCAATGCCCGCTCGCCATCGAGCGGTACGCGGCGTCGAGCACGGCGTTGACGATCAACCCGTCTCGGAACGTCTCGCGGGGCTCGGTTCCTTCTCGGAACGCGCCGATCACGTCCTGCATCATCGCGTCGTGGCCGTGGACGTGGGTCTCGTCGGGGACCGGGAAGACCCAACCCGTGTCGGCGTCGGCCTTTTCGCCGAGATATCCGGCCGGTCGTTCGATGAAGGCACGCAGGGCCGTCGCGCTGAAGTCCTGGACGATCCGGCCGGCATCGCCGTACAACTCGAAGCGTCCCTCGAGACCGCCCTTCGAGCTCCACGAGACGTCGCACGTGGCAAGCCGCTCATCGTCGAAGCGAACCAGCAGGACGGCGTTGTCCTCAAGGCTGGTTCTCCCGCCGTGGACGAGCGTCGCGCCCCAGGCGAAGACGTCGCGGATGGGCACCTCCTTGCCCATCAGGTAACGGGCGCACTCGACGCCGTGCGATGCCATGTCGAGCAGCGCGCCTCCGCCGGCAAGGTCGGCGTTCCAGAAATGGGCGGCGTGCGGGCCGCTGTGGCCCTCGCGGGCTCGGAACGTTGTCGGTCGGCCGATCGCACCCGCCTCGATCATCGCCCGCATCTGCATCGTCTCGGTATTGAAGACGACGTTCTCAAGGTAGGCGTGGAAGACTCCGGCTTCTTCGACGAGGCGAAGCATCTCGGCTGCTTCCGTGGCATTTCGACCAAGGGGTTTGGTGCAGGCGACGGCCTTGCCGTGACGCGCCGCCGCCCGGACGGCCTCGAGATGGAGGTGGTTCGGGAGCGACACGACGACCAGGTCCACCTCGGGATCCGCGCACACGGCGTCGATGGAGTCGGCTGGCCGGCTTCCGAATCGCCGGGCGAACTGTTCCCGTCGCTCAACCCCGGCACCATGGTTCGCCACGACCCGTGCGTTGGGGACGTGGCGCAGCCCGAGGGCGTGGAACTCACCGATGAACCCGGAGCCGAGCATCCCGACCCCGACGTCCCGCATCAGTAACCGCCCTGGCTCGTGGCTGCTGCCGCCACGGCCGCGCCGCCGGCCTTGCGGGTCCGGAAGTCGTCGATGATCGCAGCGGTCGCCGTCGCGCCGATGCGCGTGACTCCGAGGTTCATGACGTCGATGAGGGCGTCGAGCGTGCGGACGCCCCCCGCCGCCTTGACCTGGATGTGCGGCGAGGTGCTCGCCCGCATCAGCCGGAGGTCCTCGTGCGTGGCGCCGGTCGGGGCGAACCCCGTGGACGTCTTGACGAACTCGGCGCCTGCGGCCTCGGTCAGGCGACACGCCCGGATCTTCTCGTCGTCGGTCAGGTAGGCGTTCTCGAAGATCACCTTCACGATGGCCCCACCGGCATGGGCGACATCGACGACGGCCTTGATGTCGGCCTGGACCTCGGTATCACGACCGGCTTTCAGGGCACCGATCTGGATCACCATGTCGAGCTCGGTGGCTCCGTCGGCGAGGGCCTGCTCAGCCTCGAAAACCTTCGTCGAGGTCAGGTGGTTGCCGTGCGGGAATCCGATCGTCGTCCCGACCTTGACGTCGGTGCCCGCGAGGATCGCGGCGGCGCGGCGGACATCGGCGGGCCGGACACAGACCGATGCGACGTCATAGAGCGCGGCGAGCCGACAGCCGTCCTCGACGAAGGCATCGTCCAGTTCCGGGCGCAGCAGCGAATGGTCGATCGTCTTGGCGATGTCACGCTCGGTCAGGTTCTCGACGGAAAAGGTCATGTCACTCACTTGATATAGGGCCGGAGGACGTCGCGGGCGAGCAGGAATCCGCGCTTGATCAGGTCGTCGGTCTTCTCGAACACGCGGTCCTCGTGCTCGATGATGATGTCGCCGTCATAGCCGGCGCGGTACAGGTCGGCGTGGAAGCGGGCCCAGTCCACGTCACCGAGGCCGGGCAACCGGGGGACCTGCCAGCCGATGCCCGCCGACAGTGTGCCCCGCTCGTACAGGCCGTCGCGGTCGATGGTCAGGTCCTTGGCCTGGACATGGAGTATGTGCGGCCCGAACTCCTTGATGAACCGGGTCTGGTCGATCATGAGCCAGACGAGGTGGGACGGGTCGTAGTTGAGCCCGACGGCGTCGCCCCATTGCTCCAGGATTCGGCGCCAGATCATTGGCGACCAGGCGATGTTGTGGCCGCCCGGCCACTCGTCGCGGCTGAACAGCATTGGGCAGTTCTCGATGGTGATCTTGACCCCGGCGTCGCGCGCGAACCCGACGATTGACGGCCAGACCTTGAGCGCGACTTCCCAGTTCTCGTCCTGGGACTTCGCCGCGTCACCGCCCATGAACGTGTTCACGAACGGCACGCCCATGGCACTCGCCGCGGTGATGACGTGCTTCAGATGACCGATGACCTGCTCGCGATGCTCCGGGTCCGGATGGAGTGGATTCGGGTAGAACCCGAGGCCGGAGATGCCGAGGCCCTTCGCGCCGATCTGTGCGACGAGCTCCGTTGCCCGCGCCTTCGACAGGTTCGCGACGTCGATGTGCGAGGTCCCGGCATAGCGGCGCGTCGGGCCGGTCGCAGCGGGCCAGCAGGCGATCTCGATCGACTCGAACCCGTTCGCCGCGGTCCAGTCTGCGACCTCCATGAGGGGCGTGTTAGGGAACGGAGCCGTGAGCAGGCCGAGCCTCATCGGGCAACCTCCGTCGGCACGGCTGCGACAGGTGATCCAGCCGATCGCTCGACATCGACCCAGCGCGCCTCGCGAGCGCTCAGGGCAATCGCGTCGTTGACGAGCATCTCGTCATGGCCGGCGGCGAACGTGGCATACGGCGGATCGGCGTTGGGCCGACCGGCGACGACGTCGGCATAGATCGCCCGGAAGAGGGCCCCGAACGTGTCCCCGAACCCCTCGATGTGACCGCCCGGCAGGGCCGAGGCGGCCTGTCCCGCCGCCCCCATCAGGGCCGGGTTGCGCAGCAGGATCTCGTTGGGTCGATCGCGATGTCCGAGCCAGAGGTGGTCCGGCGTCTCCGAATCCCAGGCCGCTGCGCCGTCGGATCCGTCGATCTCCCACTGGAGGGAGTTCTTCCGGCCCGCGCTGATCTGCGATACGGCGAGGGATCCGCGGGCGCCGTTGGCAAACCGAAGCAGGATCGTGGCGACGTCCTCGGTTCCGACGTTCCGCTCGACCGCGGCGCCGGCGCGCAGAGTTGAGAAGGTCTCCACGGGCCCGACCGGTTCCTGGCGCTGGGTGATGAACGTGGCGAGGTCGGCCATGACGGCGACGATTGGTTGGCCCGTCACGAAGGCCATGAGGTCGAGCCAGTGGGACCCGATGTCGCCGACGGCACGGAGGGCACCGCCCTTGTCCGGCTCGAGCCGCCAGTTCCAGTCCGTCTCGTGCAGGAGCCAGTCCTGGAAGTAGTGGCCAGTCACCAGCCGCACGGACCCGAGGGAGCCGTCGGCGACGACCTCGCGTATGTGCTGGTGGACGGGATAGAAGCGGATGTTGAAGTTCACGGCGTTGACCAGCCCCGACGCTTCCGCGACGCGAACCAGATCGGCCGACTCGCTCGCCGTCATCGCGAGGGGCTTCTCGCACACCACGTGCTTGCCCGCCGCCAGGATTGCCGCGGCCTGCGGGACGTGGAGGTTGTTGGGCGAAGTGACATGCACGACGTGCACGGATGGGTCCATCAGGATGTCATCGAGGGACCCGTACGCGTGACGGACGTTGAGTGCCTCGGCACGCGCGGCGCCTCGCTCGGGCGTGCTGCCCAAAACGCCGCGCACATCGACGCCGATTCGGCGGAGCGCTTCGACGTGGACCGTGCCGATAAAACCCGTTCCGATGACTGCGGCACCGATGTCGGCGAACCTGACCATCAAGCTCCTGTCCTGTGCGGGGCTACGACGGAGAGCGTGGCGCAAATGTCTAGACGATCTAGCTTGTCGAGGCTGCCAGATCGAACCGAGTCAGTGACTGCCTCCGCAGCCTCGCTCGTTCGAGGCGATCGGGAGCCCGTACCTGCCGGGAGACGGATCATACTTTAGTTCGTCAAGTGCATAAGTGGTTCCGGCCGCGCGATCGACGTATGATCTGGCCATGTACGGATCGCTGCCAGACGAGGCCCTCGACGCTCTGGTGCTCGTCCTCGACGAGATCCGGCTCGGGCGCTCCCGATCGCGGTCGGACCTCGTGGAGCGCACCGGCCTGGGTCGCGCGATCGTCGCTGGTCGGGTGGCTGAACTGGTCGAACGCGGCCTCGTGGCGGAAGGCGATCTCGGGCCGTCCACGGGAGGACGCCCACCGCGCCAGCTGGCATTCCAGGGTGAAGCCGGGCACCTCCTGGTGGCCGACCTCGGTGCGACGAGCACGGATGTTGCGATCACCACGCTGGACGGCAGGATTCTCAGCCACCGCGACGAACCGGCAGCGATCGAATCCGGCCCGGAGGTTGGCCTCGGTCGCGTCGAGGAACTCTTCGACCAATTGATCGCGACGACCCACGGCATTCCTGGCCCGCTGTGGGGAATCGGCATCGCGGTTCCGGGTCCGGTCGAGTTCGCCACCGGCCGACCGATTTCCCCGCCGATCATGCCGGGCTGGGACGGCTACCCGATTCGGGAACGGTTTGCCAGCCGCTTCGCCGCACCGGTCTGGGTCGACAATGACGTCAACGTCCTGGCGCTCGGGGAGTGGCGATCAGGGGTCGCAGCCGGCCACGATGACGTGGTGGTCGTCAAGATCGGCACCGGGATCGGGGCCGGCATCATCGCCGACGGCAGGCTGCATCGCGGGGCGCAGGGCAGCGCCGGCGACGTCGGCCACATCCAGGTCGTTGAGGACCCGGCGGTCCTCTGTCGATGCGGAAACATCGGATGCCTCGAGGCGCTCGCCGGCGGTGGCGCACTCGGTCAGGCCGGGCAGCTGGCGGCTCGAGACGGCCGCTCGGCGCGGCTGGCGATCGCGCTCGACCAGCGAGGCCGGGTGACCGCCGAGGATGTCGCACGTGCGGCCTCAGCAGGGGATCCGGTCGCGATCGCGCTGCTTCAGCAGGCCGGCCGCCACATCGGCTCGATGCTCGCCAGCATCGTGAACTTCTTCAACCCGTCACTGATCGTCGTCGGCGGAGGTGTGGCGAACAGCCCTGATCTGCTCCTCGCATCGATCCGGGAATCTGTTGATCGACGGTCATTGCCGCTGGCGACGCGGGACCTCCTGATCCAACGCTCGTCCCTCGGAGGCTTGGCCGGTG
>JANMNF010000349.1:0-4478 GCA_031373765.1 Chloroflexota bacterium | reverse complement strand
ACCAGGGCACCCGCGTCGAGCGTGACGCCCTTCGCCGTTACCCACCACGGGTTGCGGTGCATCGCCACGAACGCCGCCCCCGCCCGGATGGCTCGGAACGCGATATTCAGGTTCCGGAAGGAAAGGTCATCGCCGGCATCGCCGAGCACGACGGCTCCAACGCTGTCCGCGTCCGCCTCTGCCTCGTCAGGTGTCAAGGTGCGCTGGCCCTCCCACTCGCCGAGAGCGTCGGGTGCGGCCAGGACGAAGAGTGGTTCGCCTTGATGGTGGCGCGCCGTGTAGTCCGCCGCTGCCGACGCCGCGGTGATCAGCCGCACGGGATCCACCGGAATGCCGAAACTCCGCGAAACACCGGCCGCCAACGTCCGCCGATGGGCCGATGAGTAGTTCGTCACGACTCGATAGGGAAACGAAGCGGCCTCCAGGCGGAGGAGGGCATCTACGGCGCCGGGCAGGGGCGTGCCCGCGAACAGGAGCACGCCGTCGGCATCGAGAATCAAGGCCCGCACGCCGGCCACGGCGACGGCCAGATCGAAGCTCGGCATCTCGCCTGGGCGCTGGGTCGGGCTCATCGGCCGATGGTAGTCTCCGCCGAGGCGACTGACCGCACGCTGATCCGGTGGGTGCCTGCACTGGAGGAGGCTGGACGATGGGTTTGCTCGACGGAAGAACGGCCCTGATCTTCGGTGTCGCGAATGATCATTCGATCGCCTGGGGCATTGCCCGAGCCCTGCACGACGCCGGGGCCATCGTCGGATTCTCATCGGTGGAGAGCCTGCTCGAGAAGCGGGTCCGGCCCCTCGCCGCCTCGATCGGAGCGACGTTCGTCGAGCCTTGCGATGTCCAGTCGGACGACGACATTCGCGCCGTGATGGCCAAGTGGCAGGAAGCCCACGGGCGGATCGACATCCTCGTCCATGCGCTGGCCTTCGCCCGTCGCGAGGACCTCGAGGGCACGTTCGTCGATACATCGCGGGACGGCTTCGCCCTGGCCATGGATGTGTCGACCTACTCGCTCGTGGCCCTCGTGCGTGAAGCACGGCCGATGCTCGTTCCCGGTTCGACCGTGCTGACCCTGAGTTACTACGGCGCCGAGAAGGTGGTTGCGCACTACAACGTCATGGGCGTCGCGAAGGCCGCGCTGGAAGCCAGCGTCCGGTACCTCGCGGCGGATCTCGGTCCGGAGGGCGTGCGGGTCAATGCCATCAGCGCCGGGCCGGTCCGCACGCTGGCCGCCGCCGGCATCGCCGGCTTCAAGAAGCTCTACGGATCCTTTGCCGACGTCGCCCCACTCCGGGCCAACATCACGCCCGATGACGTCGGCAAGACCGCCGTCTGGCTATCGTCGGATCTCTCGTCCGCCGTGACCGGCGAAGTCATCTACGTCGATGGCGGGTTCAACGTGATGGGTGTGCCGCTCGGCGATAGCTAGGGCCAGAGCGGGCACGCTGACCGCGAGTTTCCTACCAGCCCGCCGTCCCAGGTTCGCCCTTGAACGGCCCGACGACGCTGGACGTCACCCAGCCACCGTAGAAGTTCCCCGGCTGCGGGGTGGCTCGTTCCTCCCCGACCCACGCCTCGTCGACGCGGCCCGCATAGAAGGCGATGTGGCCAGTAATCGATTCGTAACCGGGATTCGGGTCGTCGTAGCGCCAGCCAATGTTGTCGATGCGCCGGCCGCCCTGGACATAGGTCAGGTACGACGCGTTGCCCTTCCACTCGCAGAACGAGCCGTGGGCGCTCGCGATCAGGCGATCCATGACCACATCATCGGCCGGGACGTAGTAGACCGGAGCTCCGGCAGTCTCGAGAACGCGGAGGCCGCGCATCGTATCGGCCAGTGCCTCGCCATCAACCAGGACCCGGATCCGCTCCGTAACGGTTTCGACCCGGGGCGGACGCGGGTAGTCCCAAACGGATTCTTGACCTGCCCGGGGCTCAATTCGTTCGGATGGTGCCTGCATCCCGGCCGTGACGGTCGAGGTCCCGTGGTCTTGTCGCGCGGTCATGATTACGCCTCCTGACCGACAACCTACCGCAGATGCAGGGGCCGCGTCGTCAGGCGGTGACGACCTGGTCGCGACCGGCGGCCTTGGCCATCGCGAGGGCAACGTCGGCATGCTCGATAAGGATCGGGCCAAGTTCCTGAGACGGCGAGAGACCCGAACACCCCGCCGACACGGTGCAAGTGACCATCTCTCCGGAAGGAGCCTTCGTCCGCTTCTTCGCGAACTGGGCCCGAACTTCCTCGGCGAGACGCGTCGCCTGCTCCCTGGTGGCGCCGGGCAGGAGCACGACAAACTCCTCGCCCCCATAGCGAGCGACAAGATCACTCGCCCTGACGCGGCCACCGAGCACGTCCGCAAAGGCGCGAAGGATGCGATCGCCGACCTGGTGTCCGTGGAGCTTGTTGACGTGTCCGAAGTGGTCGAGGTCGAACATGATTGCGGAAAGCGGTTGGCGCTGATCTTCTGTCTGCCGCAGTCGCAAAGCCATCAGTTGGGCCATGGCCGTGTCGAAGAACCGGCGGTTGTGCAGGCCCGTGAGTGGGTCGGTCACGGCAGCCGTCTGCGCCTCGACCAGCAAGCTCTGATTCACCATGGCGAGCGAAATCTGAACGCCGAGCAGGCCGGCGACCTCCTGCTCCTCCTGGGAGTAGGGTCGAGTGACGTCGGCCCGCAGCCACGTAATCGCACCGAAGGGCTTTCCTTCGCGAGTCAGCGGCACGGCCATGGCGGCGAGCACGTCCGGAATGGCCGCCCCTGCGGCGGCTCGGGGGAATCGTGATCGATCGAGCCGGTCGTCGACAATGAGCCGACCGCTCTCCATCGCTCGCCCCGCGGCGCCTTCGCCGGGAAGGACCCGGATCCCGACGAGCGATTGATCGCCGCCAACGATCTTCGCGGTCCGGAATTCCCCCGAACCCGGCTCGGCCAGGATGAGCGCGACCATCGTGGCTTCGATCACGCTCGCAGCGCCCGTCGCGACGACGTCATTGACCGATGCCGGTTCGATGGTGGCGTTCAGCCTGGCTGACATATCGGTGAGCCGCACCAGGAGGTCGGCCCTTTGGGCGAGCTTCAGCCGCTCATGACCGAGGGCGAGGGCAGCCGACAACCGATCGCCAACGATCTGCATCGTCGCGAAGTCGTCTTCGTCAAGACGCCGCGTCGCATTCGATTCGACATTGAGGACGCCCAGGAGCGTGGCCCCGCTGATGAGTGGCACGCTGATCTCGCTGTTGACGGCCGGATCCGCGGCTTCGTAGTCCGTGTCGGCCTTGATGTCCGGAACAAATGCGGGTTCCAGCGTTCGGGCAACCCTGCCGATGACGCCGAACGAGACATCAAAGGTCTGGATGGGGTTGGCGTAGTTCCGCTGGGCTCCAAGCTGGAGCGCCGTGCCGTCCCATAGGTAGACCGAGGGATAACGGTAGCCGAACGTGCCTTCGAGGAGGTCCACCACCGCGCCAAGGACGTCCTCACGAGGGCCCTGGCGTGCGACGAGCCGACCCACGGATTCGACGGCGTTGAGCTGACGGGTTCTGCGGCGTTCGAGGGCGTGCGCCGCCTGCGTCCGCGCGACGGACTGTTGGAGCGACGCCACGACGCGCCGGCTCCCGATGGCCAGCACGATTTCCGCGGCCAGCATGGCCATGGCCTCATGTTGGGCCTCGGCTCCAAAGCCGGGCAGGATAGCCGGCGCAATCGTCACGACCATCCCCGCAAGCGCGGCGAGCAGCGCGCCACGTGTCCCGATCGCCGCGGCCATGGCCACAACCGGGATGTAGAGCGCGGCAACAGGGCCGACTTCCTGCCCGACGCTGTGCACGTTTGCCGCGACCACGAATGCGAGCGAGAACGTGAGCCTCATGGTGGACCACGAGCGTGCCCTCGAACCAGTCATGAATGCCTGGATGGCCATGAAACCGGCGCCACTGACCAGGATCTGGAGCATCGAGGTGTCTCGAACAATCAACTCGATCACGACGATGGGAAACGCCAGGAAGGCCGCGAGCAGGAGCTGCGGATCCCGTCTTGCGAAGCTGACGTAGCGGCGCCATGGCATCCGACGTCGATGGGGATCCTGCGCGGATCGAGCGAACTGGGCGATCGGCGGAAAGACACCCGGCGTCGCGCGCCCTGGGACCGGATCACCGACAGGCGAGGTCGCACTGGCTGGCTGGGTGGCGTTGGCCGGTTGTAGACGCTTGGACATGGCGGTCACGAGGACGAATGCTGGACCGTCGGAATTCTGAGGTCCGACGTGTCCGATCATCGGCTCGCGCGTGGACAGGGACTATCACCCTTCCGTACCGGACTGCACAGGACCACCGGGTCTCGCACGCGGGTCGCGTCAAGCGCGGATCAGGCGCGAATCAGGCTCCGGCGACCTCGGCCCCGATCTCCTCGGGCAACCAGAACCAGCGAAGCGCTTCGAAGTCCGGCCCAACGAGCATGCGATCGAGCGGCTCCGGA
>JANMNF010000345.1:0-1871 GCA_031373765.1 Chloroflexota bacterium | reverse complement strand
GGCACGAGACCGATACCATGCTCGTATGCCCATCGCCCACAAGCCTCGCGTCCTTGTGCTCGGCGACCTCGTTCTCGATGTCGTACTCGCCCCGGAGCGCGCGATCGAGAGCGGCACGGACGTGCCCGGGAACGTCGGCATTCGGCAGGGTGGATCGGCAGCGAACACCGCGCGCTGGCTGGCCCGGCTTGGCATTGACGTTCAGCTGGTGTGTGCCGTTGGTCGGGATGGCGCGGGTCGAAGCCTCGTGTCCCAGCTGGAAGCGGACGGCGTTCACGTCCGGGCAGCCCGTATTGCCGGCCAACGCACGGGTCGGGTCGGCGTCCTGGTTGCGCCCAGTGGGGAGCGCTCGTTCGTGGCAGATCGACGCGCTGCTCTGGCGCTGCGGCCGGACCATCTCAAGGGCGAGTGGTTCGCTCGCCTGGACTTGGTCCATGTGCCTGCGTACTCGCTGATGGGGGAGCCGATCGCGGCAGCGGCGCGGGCCGCGGTGGCCATGGCACGAGCCACGTCCGGCGCAGCGGTTTCCCTCGACCTGTCGTCCATCGGGCCCTTGCTGGCGGAGGGTCGTCGAGCGGCTCGCGAGCTCGTCGCCTCGGTCAATCCCGATGTCCTGTTCGCGACTGAGGCGGAGGTCGAAGCGTTCCTCGGGCGGAATGCCGGTGATGGGATCCTCGATCACGCGGCGATTGCCGTAATCAAGCAGGGTTCCCGCGGCGCGCGCGTTGTAGCGCGAGGCGACGCCGCCGAGCCGTTGCGCTTCGACGTCGCGACCCCGCACGTGACCGTCGCCGACTCGACCGGCGCCGGCGATGCGTTCAGCGCGGGGTTCATTACCGGCTGGCTGACCGCCCGAGCGGCCGGTCGCAAGGCGCCGGACGCCCTTCATCGTGCGACGATCGCCGGCCACCGCGTCGCGGCGCGCCAACTCACCACATCGAAGACGGAGCTTCCACCCGGATGACGGCATCCCTTCGCGATCGCCTGACGATTGCCCCCGAGATCAACAACGCCCTCGCGACCGGGCGGCCGATCGTGGCCCTCGAGTCAACGCTCATCAGCCATGGGCTGCCGTATCCCCAGAACGTCGAGGTTGCCCGCGCCTCCGAGGCCGCGGTACGCGATTCCGGGGCCGTGCCCGCGACGATCGCGATCCGCGATGGCCGGATCCTCGTGGGCCTGGATGACGCGGCGCTCGAGGAGTTGGCAACGGCGCCGTCGGGGAGCGTGCTGAAGGCGGCGCGGCCCAGTTTGTCGGCCGCGCTCACCCGCCAGGGCTGGTCCGCGACCACGGTCTCGGCCACGATGATCGCGGCCCACGCGGTCGGTATCCGGACCTTTGCGACCGGCGGGATCGGCGGCGTCCATCGCGGCGCGCTCGGTGGCCCCGACGCGGTCCATCCCCCGACGTTCGACATCTCCTCGGATCTCGAGGAGCTCGCCCGGACCCCGATGGTCATCGTGTGTGCCGGACCGAAGGCCATCCTCGACGTTCCAGCCACGCTCGAGGTTCTCGAGACGCGCGGCGTCCCGGTTGTGGCCGTTGGACAGGTGGATCTCCCGGGATTCACGGCCCGCTCCGCCGGCATCAGGGCCCCGTGGAGCGTCCCCGACGTCCCGGCCGCCGCGGCGCTCGCGGAGGCGCACCTTGCGCTCGGGATTGGCAGCAGCATCGTAATCTGCGTGCCGGTTCCGGCCGACGTCGCGCTGCCGGATGACGTCGCCCGGGCTGTTGCTGAGCGCGCGGCGCGCGAAGCCGATGAGGCCCGCGTGCATGGTCCGGCGCTCACACCCTGGCTCCTGGCGCGGATCGCAGAGATCACCGATGGCGCATCCATCCGTGCGAATACGGCCCTGATCATCAACGACGC
>JANMNF010000336.1:0-6060 GCA_031373765.1 Chloroflexota bacterium | reverse complement strand
ACTCGTTGCCGCCACGGGGCTGCAAGCGGGGATGCGGGCGCTCGACGTCGCCTCGGGAACGGGCATCGTGGCCCGGGACCTCGCCCGGGTCGTCGGCCCAAGTGGGCATGTCCTGGGCGTGGACATCTCGCCCGGCATGCTGGACAGGGCGCGGAACCACGGGACCATGTCCCCCAACCTCGACTACGTGGTCGGCGATGCGATGGCCCTGCCGGTGGAAGACGCGACGTTCGATGCCGCCACGATCGCCTTTGGCATGCGGAACCTGCCCGACTACGGGCGAGGATTTGCCGAAATGCGCCGAGCGGTGCGTCCCGGCGGCGTCGTTGCGTGCCTGGAGATCGCCCGACCGACGGGCGTCATCGGGCGTATTGGCCGGGCCTGGTTCGAGGCGGTGGTCCCGCGAATCGGGCAGCTTGCCGGCCAGGGCGATGCATATCGCTACCTGGTGAGGAGCGTTCGTACGTATCCACCGCCGGACCAGATCCTCGCGATCATGCGGGAGGCCGGACTCGTCGACGTCGAATCGACGCCACTGACCTTCGGAATGGTCACCCTGCACACGGGCCGGCGACCTTGACGCGCAAGCCGTCGGCGTCGAGAGTGGGACCCGTATAGATCGAGCAGCGACGAGGTAGGGAATGTCGATGAACGGCAGGACGATCGTTGCGCTGGCCGGCGCTCTGCTTGTGATCGCGATCGCCACCTGGTTCGACAACACGTTCATGCTCGCCGCGCGACGAGACGCTGCCGCACACTTCGACACGCGAGGGGTCGGCCTGGTGATCGCGGCAGGCTCGCTACTCGTGGCCGGGTCGGCGCTCATCATGTGGGTCCTCGCCTGGCGCGCCAGATCCGTCGCTGTCGGCCTTACCTACGCCATGGTCGGTGGCTTCTTCGTCTTGCTGCCGTGGCTCGTGTGGAACTTCGCCGCCGAAACCAACGGCGCGCCGCCGGTCCTGCCAGAGCCGCTGCTCACGGTGATTTCGCAGATCTACTTCAGGACCGGTAGCGGCCCGCTGAACGCCGTGGGGACGATCGGCGCGGCAATGCTGATCGCCGGCGTCGTAGGGCTGGTGCGATGGCAGCGTGATCCGGGCTTCGCGAAGCGCGGCGACGAGGCGATGGCTCGCGGGACAGGTCCCGCGCTCTGATAGAAGGCTCACGACCAGCTCCATGCGCAGGCAAGGAGCCGAGGGTCAGTTCTTGGCGGCCTCGAGGGCCTTGCGGGCCTTGTCCCAATCGGCCCGGAACTGGATGATGCCCTTGTCCGTGAGCGGGTGATGAACCATCTGCTGGAAGATCTTGAACGGTAGCGTCGCGACGTGAGCGCCGGCAAGGGCCGAGTCCGTCACGTGCCGCGGGTGGCGGATCGAGGCGGACAGGACTTCTGATTCGATCTCGTGGAAGCGGATGATGTCCGACAGCTCACGGATGACGACCATCCCCTCCTCGTTGATGTCATCGAGCCGCCCCACGAACGGGGACAGGAGCGATGCGCCGGCCTTGGCCGCGAGGAGACCCTGGTTCGCCGTGAAGATCAGGGTGCAGTTGGTGCTGATGCCCTCGGCCGCAAACCGGCTGATCGCCTCCAGGCCCGTCTCCGACATTGGGACCTTGACCACGATGTTGTCGGCGATCTTGGCGAAGTGCCGACCCTCCTTGAGCATGCCCTCGGCATCCTCGGCGACAACCTCTGCCGAAACCGGACCATCCGTGATCGTGCAGATCTCGGCGAGCACCTCGTCGTAGGTCATGCCCGATGTCCGGGCGAACAGGCTCGGGTTGGTCGTCACGCCATCGAGGACGCCCCATTTAGCGACCGTGCGGATCTCTTCGATGTCGGCGGTGTCGAGGAAAAGCTTCATGTGATCAAGACTCCAAGGGCCACTTCCAGTATCAGTGGCCTACATCCTACGGGCCATGCGGCCCGGACTGCATGCGCTACCAATTTCGTAGCCTCGCGATATGTCCCGGTCGTCCCGACCGGCGAGTGACCGGCTCCCAACTCCGGCCAAGAAGAAAGTGTGTTCCATATGCGCAAGCCGTCCAAATATCGCCTCGCGGCCGTCGCAGGTCTGGCAGTGGTGGCCGTGGCGATCTCCGCCTGCGGCGCCGCCGCAACCCCGACACCAGCCGGGCCGACCACGGCCGGGCCGACCACGGTGGATGTCACGTTTCAGGAATGGGCCATCGTGCCGTCAGTTGTCGAGGTCAAGGCAGGCCAGGTCACCTTCAACGCCAAGAACCTCAGCACCAAGGAAGAGCACGAAATGGTCGTCGTCAAGACCGACCTTGGACTGTTCGATCTCCCGAAGGGGTCCGACGGCAAGGTTGACGAAGAAGGCGCTGGCATGACAGCTGTCGGTGAAATCTCGGAGACGGCGGCCGGTGCATCCGGCACGGTCACGCTCGACCTGACGCCTGGCAATTACCTGCTGATCTGCAACATCGTCGATGCGGACGGGACGGCCCACTACGGGTCGGGCATGTCGACCGCGTTCATCGTCAAGTAGGTTCCATGAAGGACCGGAGTCTCCGACTTCGGTCCTTCCCATCAGGCGGATTGCCGCCAGGACCCCTCGCTCCGCTCAGAACCCGAGCGGTTCGCGAACGAGGATCACAGTGACACGGCCGGGCCGCTCACCCTGGACAATCAGGAACTTGTTCACGGCGCTTCGCATCCCGTAGGTTTCCTGCATCCGGACGTCTTCGAGCGGCTGGGCGTAGTGCTCGATCCGCTCGAATGCGGTCGCCAGGTCTGGAACGACCTTCTGCGCGCCGATGATCAGGATCACCCTGCCGGCGCCGTTCGCGATAGGGGCGAGCTGGCTGCCGCTGCCTGACGCCCAGACGATCTTGCCGTCCTCGGTGACGGCCGCGGCGCTATTGATGAAGACATCGGGCGCGGCCCCGAGCTTGCGGATTTCACGAGCCTGCGTCGAGCGGTCCATCGACCGGAGCTTCGGCTTGATGGAATCGAATCGACCGGACTCTTCGATGGTTTCGTTCAGGTGCAGGGCGTTGAGCGTCTCGGAGGCGCCGCTGTGGATCTCCGCACCTTCGGGGATCAGCGACAGACCATGTCGGCCGCCTCCGTGGCCGTATCGGCGATCCGGGCGTCAATGCCGTGAGCGCGCAGGGCGGTGGCGGTCGTGTCGAGCTGATCGCTCGTCGCGAGTCCTGCGAACTGCTCATCAAACGGGAGGCGCTCGACAACAGCGACTGTGTGAGTGGTCATGAAAGGGAATACCTCGAGAAGCGCTCGGCGCCGGCCGACGTTTGTTAGTTGATGTCGCAACTATATCAGATAGTTGCGCGATCAACGAGCCGCCGGTTCTCTGGGTTCGTATCCGTCAGGCCGTTGGTGTCGCCGCCTCGCGTGGCGCCATCACCGGGAGCGCCTCCTGGCCGGTCTCGGAGCGCGCAGTCAGCACCGGCTCGACGCCATCGCGAACGGCGATCGACGCAGCGACGAATCCATCGAACAGCGGGTGCGGGCGCTCAGGGCGGCTCTTGAATTCGGGGTGGAACTGACTGGCGAGGAAGTACGGGTGATCGCGCAGCTCGACGATCTCGACGAGCCGACCATCGGGCGACTGACCGGACAGGATCATGCCGGCGGCTTCCAGGGACTGGCGGTAGCGGTTGTTGACCTCGAACCGGTGGCGATGCCGTTCGTAGATGACCTCCTGCCCGTAGACCGCCGCGGCCTTCGTGCCGGGGGTCAGGCGGGCCGGGTAGATCCCGAGGCGCATCGTGCCGCCCTTGTCCTCCATGTCCCGCTGGTCCGGCATGAAATCGATGACCGGGTTGTCGGTGAACATGTCGAACTCGGTCGAGTTGACGTCGGACTTGCCGATGACCTCGCGGGCAAACTCGATGACGGCGCACTGAAGCCCGAGGCACAGACCCAGGTACGGAATCTTGTGGTCACGGGCGAAGTGCGCGGCGAGGACCTTGCCCTCGATCCCGCGATGCCCGAACCCGCCGGGCACCAGAACTCCGGCCGCGCCATCGAGCTGATCGTGGAGATTCTCCTTGGTCAGTGCCTCGGAATCCACCCAGCGAACCTTGGCGTCGACACCGTGCGCCCAGCAAGCGTGTCGAAGGGCTTCGGTAACGGAGAGGTAGGCGTCCGGGAGCTCGATGTATTTGCCAACCAGCGCGATTTCGAGGATCGGCTTGGGTCGCTTGATGCGCTCGACCAGCGCGCGCCAGCCATCCAGATCCGGGACGGCATTCGGATCGCCAAGGCCGAGTTCGCGGACGACGAGCCGACCCAGCCCGAATTCCTCGAACTGGAGGGGTACCTCGTAGATTGTCGAGGCGGTTGGTGCAGGAATGACGGCGTCGACGTCCACATCGGTGAAGAGGGCGATCTTCTCGCGGATCTCATCAGGCACCTCATGGTCGGAGCGCAGGACGATGACGTCGGGCTGGATGCCGATCCCCCGAAGTTCCTTGACCGAGTGCTGGGTGGGCTTCGTCTTGAGTTCACCGGTCGCCGCGAGCGCCGGCAGCAGCGTCACGTGGACATACAGGACGTTGGCCCGGCCGACGTCCTTGCGCATCTGGCGGATGGCTTCGAGGAACGGGAGGGATTCGATGTCGCCGACCGTGCCGCCGACCTCGACGATGACGCAGTCCGGGTCCCCGTCCTTGGCGACGCGCCCGATTCGCTCCTTGATCTCGTTGGTGATGTGCGGGATGACCTGGACGGTGCCGCCGAGGTAGTCGCCGCGGCGCTCCTTGGCGATGACGGCCTGGTAGATCCGGCCGGTCGTCACGTTGGAGAGCTGGGACAGATTCTCGTCGATGAACCGCTCGTAGTGGCCGAGGTCGAGGTCCGTCTCCGCGCCGTCGTCGGTCACGAAGACCTCGCCGTGCTGGTACGGGGACATGGTCCCGGGATCCACGTTGATGTACGGATCCAGCTTGAGGATGGAGACCTTGAGACCCCGCGCCTTCAGCAATCGACCGATGCTGGCGGCGGTGATGCCCTTGCCGAGAGAGGAGGTGACGCCTCCGGTCACAAAGACATACTTCGCCACGGGTCAAGTTCCTCCGGGGGTTTTTCTCATGCTACCGGAAGACGGGTCCCGGGGCAACCATAGGGAGTGTCATGGACTTCTCAGAGTTGGTCATGAAACGTCGGACGGTGCGCCGCTTCGAGGACGCGCCGGTCGACCGTTCGGTCCTCGAGCGGATCGCCCGGCTTGCCCAGCACGTGCCGTCGGCCGGGTTCAGCCAGGGCCAGCGGCTCGTGCTCGTGACGGATCCTGCGCAGCGGCGACGCTGGCCGAGACATGCGGCGAAGGCGGCTACGCGGAGGCGGGCTTTGGCAACTGGATCAGCGAGTGCGCCGCCCAGTTCATCCCGTGCGTAAGCGAGGCGATCTACCACCGCCGGTACAGTGAGCCGGACAAGGTGGGCGAGGATGGCGAGGAGATGGACTGGCCGACGCCCTACTGGTGGATCGACATCGGCAAGACGTCGATGGTGGTGATGCTCGCGGCGCACGACGCGGGGTTGGCAGCCGGGTTCGCCGGACCGCAGGACATTCCGGCGCTGAAATCTATCCTGGGACTGCCCGATGAGTTCCACCCGATCGGGGTCATCCCGATCGGTCGGGCACGTCCCGACCAGCGCTCGCCGTCGCTCAAGCGCGGCTGGGTGCGGTTCGACGAATATGCGAGGTGGGACCGCTGGTAGGAGGGGCGGCACCGCCGCGAGCGGTCAACCGGGGCGACGGACCGTGACGCGCCGGAGACCGACCGGCAGCCGCAGCGCCCGCGTGATCGCAACGCCGGCGATGATCACCGCGCCTCCCGCCAGCTGCGCCGGCTGGATCGACTCGCTCAGGAACGCCGCCCCGAGGAGTACGGCAATGAACGGGACGAGGAACTGGAGGCCCGTGATCCGGGTCGGTCCGAGCAGCTTGATGGCGTGGAACACGACGACGTTGGCGACGCCGGCGGCGATGAGCGTCGAGTAGGCAAAGCCGGCCCACGCCCCGGCGCTGACGGAACCCCACGAGGTTCCCGCGGCCTGGATGAG
>JANMNF010000310.1:0-9802 GCA_031373765.1 Chloroflexota bacterium | reverse complement strand
GTTGATCGCCGCTCGGCTGCCGAGCGCTGTCATGGTCGGGCACATCATCAATGGCCAGTTCGACCCGGGTCGGCCGGCGGCCCTTTCGAAGCCGACCGTCACGGGCCTTCTTCGCGGGCAGCTGGGCTGGCAAGGGGTCGTCATCAGCGACGATCTCCAGGCGGCCGCGATCACCCAGGCCTTTGGCGCCGACGAAGCCATCGCCCTGGCGCTGGAAGCCGGTATCGATCTGCTGCTCTTCGCGAACCAGCAGGTCTATGACGCCGACATCGTCAACCACACGATCGAGGCGGTCCTCGGGTTCTTGGCCTCCGGTCGGATCAGCGAGGCGCGGTTGGATGAATCCGTGGCCCGCATCGGGGGGCTGTTCAACCCGGTCGAATAGGTCGCGCGGCGCGGCGGCGCGCGTGGGGCGCGCCCGGCGGGCTGGAGCGGTTCGTGGCGGGTGCCGGGCTCGTGGCGGGCGGGCCGCGGACCCCAACGGGGACACGGGCGAGCAGAAGCCGGCCCCGCCCGGTAGATTCAGGCCATGCCCTTCCGTGCCGACCCTTGGCTCCACGTCATCGCCGGCTGCATGTCATCCGGCAAGACCGATGAGCTGCTCCGGCTCCTGCGCCGTGCCGAGGTGGCGCGCCGTCGGATCCTGCTGGTCCGCCCCGAAATCGACGACCGCACACCGGGCGAATTCGCCGAGAGCCGGTCGAAGGCTCGCTACCCGTCCGTCATGGTCAATCCGAACGAACCGTCCGGGATCCTCGCGCTCGCCCGGGAGCGCGATGCCGACATGGTCGGGATCGAAGAGGGCCAGTTCTTCGATACCCAGCTCGTGGACATCGTCCTCGCCCTGCGCGACAGCGGTCGCCACGTCATCGCGAGCGGCCTCAACCTCGACTTCGCCGGCCGCCCGTTCGGTCCGATGCCGATCCTCCTCGCGCATGCCGACGCGGTCACGATGCTGACCGCGATCTGCGTGGTCTGTGGCGATCCCGCGACGCGCACGCAGCGCCTGGTCGGTGGCCGCCCGGCCGCGATCGATGACCCGCTCGTGGTCATCGGTGGCTTCGATGACGCCGCCGCGGAGACGTACGAGGCTCGATGCCACCGTCACCATGAGATCGGCGAGGCTCGGCATGGCGGACCTCTCGCCGCGACGACAGGCCCGCCCGAGGCTACTGAGCAAGGTCGCGTCAGCGTAGGTCCCGGGGATGCCGCCGGCCGCTGATCGGGAATGCCCCGTGACGTCGGGAACCGCGCAACCTGAGCCTGCCTTGACAGAAACCGTTGACTGCGCAACTATTTGCGTGATCACGCAAACGGCCCGGCGGTAGCGCCGGGAGCAGCGGCGGGCCCATCGGCCGCCAGACAGGAACCATTCTCGTGCCTGCCATCACCGTCGACGACATCACCATCCTTCCGCGCATCGCGGCGCCGGATCCGCTCATCGCCCGACAGCGCGCGGTCCAGAGCGTCACGGTTGCGCCCCAGGGTTTCGAAGGGGAAGGGTTTCCGGTCCGCCGTGCGTTTGCGGGTGTCGATCTTGCCGAGCTCGACCCGTTCATCCACCTTGATCAGATGGGCGAGGTCGATTACGCGCCCGGTGAGCCGAAGGGCACACCGTGGCATCCGCATCGCGGCTTCGAAACGGTCACCTATCTGATCGACGGAGTCTTCGAACATAACGATTCGAACGGCGGCGGCGGCGTCATCACCAACGGCGACACGCAATGGATGACTGCCGGCGCGGGAATCCTGCATATCGAGAAACCCCCGGAATGGCTGGTCACGAAGGGCGGCCTGTTCCACGGTTTTCAGCTCTGGGTCAACCTGCCCGCCGCCCAGAAGTTCTCCGCTCCGCGTTACCAGGACATTCGAGCGACGGAAGTCGGACTGGGCTCCACGCCCGACGGTGGAGCCCTGATCCGGGTCATCGCGGGCGAGCTGGGCGAGCTTTCCGGGCCCGGGTCCACGTATACGCCGATGACCCTGATCCACGCGACGCTGAGCCCCGGCGCGAGCATGACGCTGCCGTGGCGCGCCGACTACAACGCCCTCGCCTATGTCATGGCCGGCCGTGGCACCGTCGGTGATCCCGGCGCGTCCCGGGCCGGCGGATCGGGCGGCGCGGCCCACGGGTTCGGTTCTGAGGCCGTTCCGGTCGAGACCGGCCAGCTCACCGTATTCGGTCCCGGCAATGCCCTGACGATCTCGGCGCTTCCGCTCGGGAAGCAGGAGATGCGGAGCCCGAACCTCGATGTCCTGATCCTCGGCGGGCGCCCGATCGGGGAGCCCGTGGCCTGGATGGGCCCGTTCGTGATGAACACGCGCGAAGAGCTGATGCAGGCGGTCACGGACTACCAGGCCGGTCGGCTTGGTTCGATTCCCGCGATCCACGGCGCCCCGACAACCATCCAGGAGCGCTAGGCCGGGTCCGCGATTCGTTGCCGACTCGATCCAGATCCAGGGCCCCGAACGACAAGCCCGGCGATTGGGGTCTATCGTTCCCTGGTCACCTCGGCATTTGGGCCTGCACGTGAGCTGTGCCCTGGGCCGCAGACTGTGCGCAGGGAGGGTCGATGCGCCATATGTTTCACGCTCTGCATGGCACGAGCGATCAGCGCCAGTTGAGCCGTCGTCTGTGGCTGCTCGCGGCGCTGTTGCTGATGCTCGCCGCGTGCGACGCTGGTGTCACGACGACGGGCTACGAGCCGCTCCCCCCGACCAACATGCCGCCCCTGACCGGGACCGCGCCTGCTCCGACAGAGCCACCCCCTTCGATCCTGCCCGACACACAATCCATTCTGCTGCCCCGCGGACCGCTCGAGGCCGGGACCTATGTCTCGGTGTACATGGCGCCAAGCTTCGAATTCACCATCCCGGAAGGCTTCGCGCTCAAGGACGAGGAGACGGACCTTGTCTACCTGACCAAGGGACCGGACCAATTTCCGCCCGACTTCGCGATCTTCCGCGTCGCCAACCAGGGTGTCGTGGAGATGCTTGCCGAGCTGCCAACCCTGCAGGTCTCGCGGGCGACCAACCTGACGTATCCGCTCGGGGCGGGTCAGTCGATCGACATCGAGGCGGCAGCCGCCGATGCTACCGACATCACCATCGCTCGGACTGCCGACACGGACATCACCATCGTCCTCGCGGCCGGGACGCGCGGGCGGGTGTTCGAATTCGACCTCGACGGTGCCGTCATGATCGTCATGTTCAGCGCCCCGGCCAATTACTCCCACCGATACCCAGCCGCCGCCGATGCGATCGCAGCCTCGATCGAACTCGTGGCTCCATAGCGACCCTTCGCGCCCGTTGACAGCGCGTCGCATCGTGGGCTGAGGCGGCGCTGCGTTTTCTGGCGCTGCTGCGTCGGTAGGGTATGGACGTGGCACAGGACACGCTCGGGACCACGGTCGGAGAGTCCGCGGATCACGTCGCCCTGCGCGTAACGGACCACTACGAGCGGCGCGGCCGCTTGCTCTGGGGACTGGCGCGTCGCCTCGGCGCGTCAGACGAGCAGGCGGCCGACGTCGTCCAGGAAGCGCACCTCCGGCTGTGGCACGAACTGCAGGTCGGCACTCATGTCGAAGACATCGATGCGTGGACCTTCCGGGTCACGTACCGGCTCGTCATGGATCAGCATCGGCTCGGCCGCCGGGTGCGGGACCTCGTTGTTCGCCTGACCGACAACCGGCCGAAGATGAGCGTCGACGTCATCGACGATGCGGTTTCGCTCTGGCCATTTGTCGACCGCCTTCCGGCTCGTGAGCGTGGACGCCGAAGTACCCAACGCCGCGGAACAGGCGTGGGGCGATGCGATCCATCGCCTTGCGACCTCACATCGACTACGTCGAGAACTCGACGCCGCCGTCCGCTGGCCGCTCACGCATGCCTGCGTGCATGCGCCATTCAGGAAAGAATCCGACGTTCACGTCATTCCGCTCGATATCGACGCGGCTGGTTCAGGTTTGAACCGGGTGAAGCTCGCGCACCACGCGTTCTGTTGCGGCGCCGAACGGTGATACGCGCCAGGCGCGGACGCGTCTGGCGCTTGGGCTAGGCGATCGCCCAGTCCTCGATGGTCCAGCCTCGGCGACGGGCCTGGCGGCGCAATCGAAGATCCGGGGTGACGACGCGCGGCAGCCCGACGCGCTCGAGCAGTCCGATGTCGGCGTGGCTGTCCGTATAGAAGTAGCTGGCGTCAAGATCGACGTCGTGCTCGAGGGCAAAACGTTCCGCGAGCGACACCTTGCCCTCGCCCGCACAGGCCGGCGCGATATGACGGCCCGTGAGCAATCCCTCTGCCTCTTCGAACACGGTGCAGACGACGTACTTGATGCCAAGCATGTCCGCCAGTGGCTCCAGGGTGTAGCGAGTCCCCGACGACATCAGGGCGACGATGTGGCCTTTCTCGAGGTGCTCTTCAACCCGAGTTCGCCCGGTCGGGCGCACGAATTTCGCCATCTCAGCGTCGAACCAGCGCCGCATCTCGGATTCGGCTCGGGCAACGGGGGTGCCGGCGTACATCAACGCGACCCGCGCGATCAGCGATTCCTGATCCACGACCAGCAGCCGATAGCGAAGCATCCAGACAGCCGCCCGAAGCATGTCCATCTTCGAGAGGATGCCGGCGCGTCGCTGGTGACGGGCCCACTGAAGCCCCGTATTGACGTCGAGCAGGGTGTGATCCACGTCGAAAAACGCGGCCACGCGAGTACCGGTCATCGCGGAAGGGTACGCCACGCGTCAACGCCGCGCGATCGGGCCCTCGTTGGAACCTATACCCACATTGCCGCATTGGGAGCAAAACCGTGGGCAAGGTGGCACGTCGACCATGGGCTGGTCGGCCCTCGCTCGCATCGGGACCACGGGCGACCATGGAGATTGCAAACGAGAGAGCGGAGCAGGCAGCCGACCGATGACCCATCGAATCCTGATCGTGGACGACGAGCCAGCATTGTGCGAACTCGTGCGCGGCTACCTCGAGCGCGAGGGCTGGCAGGTCATTACTGCTTCCGACGGCCCGACCGCACTTGACCGCGCACGGGAGTGGCGACCGGAATTCGTCGTCCTGGACGTCATGCTGCCGGGCATCGATGGCATCGAGGTATGCCGGGCGCTCCGGACGTTCACCGACGCCTATGTCCTGATGCTCACGGCAAGGACAGAGGAGTTGGATCGGCTCATCGGGTTCGCCGTGGGCGCGGACGACTACCTGACCAAGCCATTCAGCCCTCGCGAGCTCGTCGCCCGGATCAAGGCACTGGCCCGTCGGCCGCGGACTTCAGGCCCGAATGCAATGGTTGCCGGCCTCGAAGTTGACTCCGCGCGCCACGAGGTCCGGGTTGATAAGGTGCCCATCGCGCTCACTCCGACGGAATTCGCGATCATCGACCTTCTGGCAGCCTCCCCGGGTACGGTCCTCGATCGATCCGCGATGCTCGCCGCTGTCTGGGGTGAAGGCTTTGATGACGACCACCTCATCGACGTCCATGTCGCCAACCTTCGGCAGAAGATCGGCGACAACGCAGAGGAGCCACGGTTCATCGAGACCATCCGTGGAGTCGGCTACCGCCTGGCAAGTTCGTGACGTCCGTTGGACGCATTGTGGACAGGCTTCCGGGACTTCGTCCGCCAGGAAAGCTGCGTTCGCGTCTGCTCGTCTCCCATCTGCTCGTTGCGGTCGCGGCACTTGGCACCGTCCTCGTGGCCGTGTCTCTCATTGGCCCGGGCTACTTCGCCGAGGCGATGGGGCACGGCGCGGCTGATGCGCTGGGGGAGCGCATGGCCGCCGTAACCCTTGCGGCATTTCAGGAAGCGGTCAGGACGGCACTCATCGCCGGGTTACTCATCGCGCTGACGGCTACCACCGCGGTCGCGGTCGCGTTGGCAGGGCCCATTGCCGGTCCGATCACACGCACGATCGCCGCCGCCCGCCGCATCTCGGCAGGCCACTACTCAGAACGCGTGCCTCCGGCAGGCATCATCGAAGTCGGCGAACTCGCAGATACATTTAACGCCATGGCGGCGTCGCTCGAGGCCACTGAGCGTCGGCGCCTTGATCTGGTCGGCGATGTTGCTCACGAGCTGCGGACTCCGCTCGCAACGCTCGATGCCTACCTTGAGGGCCTCGAGGACGGCGTCGTGGCCGCCGAGCCAGAGACCTGGACGCTCCTGCGGCTTGAAACATCGCGTCTGGCGCGACTCGTCGATGACCTCTCGGAGCTGTGGCGGGCCGAAGCGCGGCAGCTGACCCTTCGAATTGAGGAGATCGACGTCGGCACGATCGCCGACGAAGTTGTCGCGCGCTTCCGTCCATCGGCCGAGTTACGCCGAATCGAGGTGCGGTCGAATGTTCCGCCGGTCCTCAACGCTCAGGGGGATCGCCACAGGGTCGCTCAGGTTCTCGGGAACTACCTCGCCAACGCAATCCGCTATGCGCCCGAGGGCTCGTCCATCGAGATCGTGGCTGAGGGGACCAGCGAGGTCCGCGTCGGTGTCCGCGATTCGGGGCCTGGCCTGACCGTCGACCAACGGACCCGCGTCTTCGAACGCTTCTACCGGATCGACCCATCCCGATCTCGCGCGCTCGGTGGTTCGGGTATCGGCCTGCCCATCGCGCGTGCGATCGCTGACGCCATGGGCGGACGAGCTTGGGCAGAGTCAAACGGGCCAGGCACAGGCTCGACGTTCTGGTTGTCGCTGCCTCGCTGATCCGTCGCCGGTTCAGGTGTCTGGAAATCAGATTGTCCCGCCTGTTGAGCCAACCTTGAGGAAGCATTGACGGCGCCTCCATGGATATCGGTCGTCACGAAGTTCATGGTTGATCCAGGCCCGGACGAACCGAGCCGTGACGTGGAGGTGCAACCCATGATGGGTGCAGGCGGATGGGTCTGGATGTTCATCTGGATCGCCGCGCTCATGTTCCTGGTCTGGCTCGTGGTTCGGTCCATGACCGATCCGCAGGTCATTGAGGACCCCGGCGCGATCTTGCGGGCACGGTTTGCTCGAGGCGAGATCTCACAGGAAGAATTCCAACGGGCGCTCAGCGCCCTCGCAGGCAATGGAACGGAGAACAGGCAATGATCACGACCAGACGAGCCGCGGTCTTCACCGCGGTGGCACTAGCGGCAGGCATGCTCGCGGGGGGTGCCGGCGTTGCCGTGGCGCGCGCCGACTTCATCCCGTGGGTGAGCCGCGATGGAGACCTCGCCAGACATATGGCGGTGATGCCCGGGGCAATGCACATGGGGGCCGACTCCATGTCCGGGATGATGGATGGCGCCGGGATGATGGATGGCGGGCCGTCTCATGATGGTCACCATCCGACTGATTCCCCCACGCCGACGAGCGCGGTTGTTCGATGACGCCATCAGAACCCACCGAGGGTCGCGTGCCACAGTCAGGGCCAATTGCTCAACCACGAACCAGACTCGTGAGGTCCGCGAGTTTCATCGCGGTCGTCGTGGGCGTCCTTACGCTCGGTGGCTACCTTGCCTTCGGCGACTTTCTGGGTCCCCGTGGCGCAAAGGACGAAGGAGCCATCAGCGTTCAAGCGTCGATGGCGGGTTTCACGCCGAGCGAGATCCGGGTGGCCGCTGGGCAGACGGTCACCCTCGACTTCTGGACCCAGGACAGCCCGGGCCACCTCAAGGGTGGCGTCCATACGATGTTCAGCGAAGCGCTTGGTCTCCGTGCCGAACTTCCTGGCGCCGATGCCGTCTCAACCTCCCGGAGGATGGTCACCTTCACCGCCCCGACCATTCCAGGCGAATACGACATCTACTGCGACACGTGCTGCGGCGGACGGGAGAGCCCATCGATGCACGGCAAGATCATCGTGGAAGGCGCCTAGCCTGTGAAGGGTGAGCCGCCGACCTGTCATGAATCGGTCATCACGGTGGCAGACACGTCGACCCGAGATCCACGGCAACCCGTGTCGCCACTGATCGGTGGCATCCCCCGCCCCGCACTCGCCCTGGCAATTGCCCTCGGTGCGGTCGCAACCGCGGCCTTTGGATGGCTCGCGGTTTCACCGTTCGACGTGGCGGCCTTTGGCGGACTGACCGTTCCGATCGTCCTGGCTGCGGGATTCGCCGACGGGCTGAACCCGTGTGCATTCGCATTGCTCGTCCTCTTCGCGACCTACACGCTGACGCTCGTCAACACCGTCACCTCCGTGGGTGCACCGACCCTCGAAGCTCGCCGACGCCTTCTGGCTGCAGGTTCGATCTATGTCGGCGCGATATGGGTAACGTACTTTCTGATCGGCCTGGGGCTCTTCAGCTTCCTCGGCTGGCTTGGCCAGGACCACCTCGTAACCCGGGTCGCGGCCGTGCTCGCGCTCCTGATGGCGCTATGGATGCTCAAAGACGTGTTCGTCCCAGGTTGGGGGCCGACGCTGGCGGCGCCTTCCGGGACGCATAGCCGCTTGAATCGGGCGATCGAACGCGGTGGGCTGGGCGGCATGCTAGGTGCGGGCGTCCTCGTCGGGATCTGCACCGTTCCGTGCTCCGGCGCGATCTACATCGACATCGTGGCGGTCATCAATGCATCGGGGGGTGGTTGGACCGGCCTTGCGCTCCTGGCCGTCTACAACCTGGCCTACATCGCGCCACTCGTTCTCTTGCTTGCGGTCGTGTCGGATCGACGTTCGCTGGGTCGTCTGGGTCGTTGGAACCGGGGCAATTCGCCCTGGGTGAAAGCCGGTCTGGGGATCATCGTCGTGGCCATGAGTTTGGGCCTGCTCTACTCGCTCTGATGTCAGGCGCCGCTTCTCCGATAGCGAGCGATACTCCCTGGGGGTATAATCTAATCCTCACGACTGGGTAGGGAGTAGCAATGAATCGAATCCAATTCGTCGCGGCCGCATCCATCGTACTTGCCGTCGTTGTCGCGGCGTGCTCGGGCGGCGGATCAGCGACCCGCACTCCGGGTGCTTCCGAGGACCCGCCGACGACAACCGTCCGGATCGCGCTTCGCGACACCCTCCAGATGGAGCCCAGTCGGGTCTCCGTTGCCGCGGGCCAGGCGATCACGTTCGTGGTGACCAACGAGGGCGCGCTCGATCATGAGTTCTATCTCGGCGACGCGACAGCCCAGGCCGATCACGCTCGGGAAATGGCGACGATGGGCGGCATGACCCACGATGAGGCGATGGGCATTGGCCTCAAGCCCGGGGAGACCAAGGAATTGGTCGTGACCTTCGATACGGCGGGTACGATGCTCGCCGGATGCCACGTGAATAGTCACTACGCGGGCGGTATGAAGGCAACCATCGAGATCCAGTCGTGAAGCCGGGCTCGAGCCACTCGATGATGGCGAACATACGAGGAGTAGCACTGTGACCAACCGACCCACGCAGGTCATCGACCCAATCTGCGGGATGACCGTCGATGTCGCCAAGGCCGAGGCAGCGGGCCTCCTCATCGAATTTGAAGGCCGGACGTACGGTTTCTGCCGCGATGGCTGTCGTCGTGCATTCATCGAGGATCCTGCTCGGGCGGCCGCCGAAGCAGCCGCTGCGGAACTCGTCGCGGCTGCCACGCCGGCCATCGCGCGCGCGAGCGGCGAACTTCTGGTGATCGATGAGGGCATGCGGCGCTGGTACGAGAGTTGCTCGTGCTGCCTCAGCGATGCCTATCCGGACATCAAGGCTCAACTCGACGCGGAGCGGGCCGCCGCCGCGGCGGAGCCTGTCGGCGCGGGGATCTGCGAGATCGCCGAAGCCGAGGTCGAGCCGGCCCACGCTCACTGACATGGACGAGCATGCGCACCACGGCCAGCCGGACAGCCACGAGATGAG
>JANMNF010000306.1:0-2580 GCA_031373765.1 Chloroflexota bacterium | reverse complement strand
GCCGGCGATGGCGATGGCGGCCGGGCCGCCGGCAACCTGCTCGAGATCCTGCGGGCCCCGGCTCGCCACGCGCCGACCTCGCTGGCCGGCCAGCTGCGCTACATCCGCGAGAACTGGCCGGCCCTGCTGGGCGACGACCTCGGGGGCCTTCTGGATCGCCTTGATATCGCGATCGGGGTCCTGTCCGAGGAGGAGCGGGGTCTCCATCGACGCTTCGGCGGCGGCACGGGTCCGCGGGAACCGCGGGACGGCCCGGAGTTCGTGGGCCTCGACGCGGAGGTCGAGCGGTTCAGCACCGATTCGGACTGGATGCCCCGGGTCGTCCTCATCGCCAAGGCCACCTACGTCTGGCTGGATCAGCTCTCGAAGCGTTACGAGCGCGACATCCGGACCCTCGATGCCATCCCGGACGAGGAACTCGATCGCCTTCGCGACTGGGGTGTCACCGGGCTCTGGCTCATCGGACTGTGGGAGCGTTCCAGGGCATCGGAGTCGATCAAGCGGCGACGCGGCAATCCCGATGCGGTTGCGTCGGCCTATTCCCTCGATGACTACCGGATCGCCGACGACCTCGGCGGCGAGGACGCCTACGCCAACCTGCGCGATCGCGCCTGGGTCCGGGGCATCCGCCTCGCGAGCGACATGGTCCCGAACCACATGGGAATCGATTCGCGCTGGGTCATCGAGCATCCGGACTGGTTCCTGTCGGTCAAGGAACCGCCCTACCCCGCGTACACGTTCAATGGCCCGGACCTGTCGCCCGATGGTCGCGTGTCGATCGTCCTCGAGGATCACTACTGGGACAACACTGACGCGGCCGTCGTGTTCAAGCATCACGACCACGGCTCCGGGATCAGCCGCTACATCTACCACGGCAACGACGGCACGAGCTTCCCCTGGAACGACACCGCCCAGCTCGACTTCATCAGGGCCGACGTCCGCGAGCAGGTCATCCAGACGATATTGGCCGTCGCCCGACGCTTCCCGATCATCCGGTTCGATGCCGCGATGGTCCTGGCGCGAAAGCACGTCGAGCGGCTGTGGTGGCCGCTACCAGGCGCCGGCGACGGGATCCCGTCGCGGGCGGAACACGCCATGCGCAAGGCCGCGTTCGACAAGCTGATGCCCAACGAGTTCTGGCGCGAAGTCGTGGACCGGGTCGCCGCCGAGGTTCCGGACACGCTCCTGCTGGCTGAGGCCTTCTGGCTGCTCGAGGGCTACTTCGTTCGGACGCTCGGCATGCATCGCGTCTACAACAGCGCGTTCATGCACATGCTCCGGGACGAGGACAACGCGGGGTACCGGAAGGTCATCCGGGAGACCGTCGAGTTCGATCCCGACATCCTCAAGCGCTACGTCAACTTCATGAGCAACCCTGACGAGGAATCCGCCCAGGAGCAGTTCGGTGCCGGCGACAAGTACCTCGGCGTGGCCACCTTGCTCATGACCCTTCCGGGCCTGCCGATGCTGGGCCACGGTCAGGTCGAGGGCTTCGGCGAGAAGTACGGGATGGAATTCCGCCGGCCGCGACTGGACGAGCGGCCGGACGACGGGCTCGTTGAGCGGCACGAACGCCACCTCTTCCCGCTCGTTCGACGGCGCGCCCAATTCGCCGAGGCGCACGACTTCCTGCTGTTCGACTTCGTCCGCGACGACGGCTCCACCGACGAGAACGTCTACGCCTACTCGAACGGGTCGGGCGATCAGCGCTCCCTCGTCGTGTTCCACAATCGATTCGGCGACACGACCGGCACGATCCGCGATTCGGTGCGGTTCGCGGTCAAGGGGGCCGATGGATCGAAGTCGACGGGACAGCGCTCGCTCGCCGACGGCCTCGGATTGCCCCTTGATCCTGAGGCGATGATCGGGTTCCGGGATGAGCGGGGTGGCCTCGAGTACCTGCTCCCGGCAGCGCGACTTCGCGATGGCGGTCTCCGGCTGACGCTCGACGCCTATCGATGCAACGTGTTTACGGATTTCCGCGAGCTGCGCGATGGATCCGGCCAGCAGTGGAGCCGCCTCGCCGCGCAGCTCAACGGCGGCGGCGTTCCGAGCCTTGCGGACGCGATCCGGGATGTCGAGCTCGCGCCGGTCCACGACGCGCTGGGCCGCGCGGTCGCCGATATCGCGAACCTGCCCAACCTGATGGCAGCGATCTCGGCGGCCGGTTTGCCGGTCCTCTCGAGGGCCGCGTCCGGTGATCGCATCGCGGCCGCCGAGCGGCGGCTCTTGGCGATTGCCAAGCTCTCCGTGAGCGCGCGTGAGGCAGCGATCCTCCATGGCTGGGCTTTCCTCGATCCGATTGTCGCCACGTTCGGAGCGTCCGCGATCGAGTCGCTCCGATTGCCCGGGCCACTCGACGGAGCTCTCGCGGCTCGGTACGAGATCTTCGGCGATGACGCGGACGGCATCACGACCGACGCGATCGTGCTGATTGCGGCGGCGGCTCCGATTGGAAGGGGTGCCCGCGCGGCGACCGTCGCGGCACGACTCAAGATGTGGCTCGCCGACCCCATCATCCGGGCCGGACTCGGGATCAATGCCTGGGACGGCGTCGAGTGGATCGACGGAGACCGCCTC
>JANMNF010000290.1:0-14309 GCA_031373765.1 Chloroflexota bacterium | reverse complement strand
TTCGGGCCCCGCACCGTGCCTCAGCGACCGGCGGTGTCGATGTGGCAGGAAAACCCTGGCGCGCGCCGGTCTGGGCCATCGCCCGCGCCGCGCTCCATGGGCGTGGCCCTGCGGACCTGTGGGGGCTTCGGCGCACGCGCCTGGCTCGTGCGGCTCGGCCGTGGCCACGCGCGCCCCATTGCGCCCCACGCGCCGGCGCCAACCCGGACCTCGCCGGCTGACTACGATGCTGTCTTCATGGCCAACACTCGCCTCACATCGCGCGCCGCCGCTTGGGTCGTCCAATGGGGACCGATCCTTCCGCTGCTCGTTGCCGAGTTCATTCTGTGGACTGGTTTCGGCGCGCTGTTGCCGGTCATGCCGCTGTACTTCACAGAACACGGCGTTCCGATTGCCCTGCTCGGCGTGGTCATCGCCGCCTGGCCTGCGGCGAGGCTCATCACGGAGCCGCTATTCGGGATGCTGGCGGATCGAACGGCACGCGTGCCGCTGATGGTCGGCGGGCTCGTGCTGGCTGCGGCTTCGGTCGGGTCGATGGCCCTCTGGGCAAGCCCGGTCGCGTTTATCGCCCTTCGGGCGTTGTCGGGCCTGGGCACCGCGATGTACGACCCAGCCGCCCGTGGATACCTCACCGACGCGACACCGGCTGAGCGGCGTGGCGAGGTCTTCGGGCTATACAACGCCGCGCAGCAGGGCGGGATCCTCCTGGGACCGGCAATCGGTGGGCTGGGCACGGCTCTTGCTGGCGGATATCAATTCGTGCTCGTGTTCAGCGCGGTGATGACGATACTGGCCGCGATTGCCGTTGCGACGCGAGTTCGAGAGCTCCGCGGCCCGCATGCAGAGCCGTTCCCGGCGCTTGGCCTGTCCGAATTTCCGGGAGGGCCGATGCCCGAGACGGGACCCGGGACCACCGCCGCGGACCTACTCGCACAACCCTCGTCGTCCACGCCGCCTGCTGCTGGAGTACAGCCGCGGTCGCTGCGCAATCGGTTCATCCTCGCGGCCGTTCTCGTGAACATGGCCGGCTACTTCGGGGGTGGCCTGTACGAGACCATCTGGGGGCTGTTCGTGCTGGATCGCGGCGGGAGCGTCGTCCTGGTGGGCGCGACGTTCGCCACCTTCGGACTGACCACCATCCTTGTCTCGCCCATCGGTGGCCGGATCGTCGATCGTCGCGGCCCGTACCCGTTCGTCGTCGGCGGCCTGCTCGTGATGGTCGTGACGATGCTCATCTACCCGTTCAGTCCAACGTTCCTGTACATCCCGCTCGTCGCGATCGAGGCGATCGGGTTTTCGTTCCTTGGCCCCGCAACCTACACGGTCATCGCGCGGGGGACGCCGGTGGGCCAGTCGTCGACGGCACAGGGCCTCGTTGGGTCGGCGGGCACCGTCGGGACCATCGTGGCGGCGCTTGCGACCGGGGTCCTCGCGGCCATCGATCTCAACGCCCCATTCTTCGCCGGTGCGGCCGTCATCGCGATCCTGCTCGTCGTCGTGCTTGCATCTTCCGGGCGGCTGCTGCGCTCAATGCGGCCCATTTTGCCGTGATGTTTGTCAGAACTCGTTGCATCGACTAGCATTAGCAGTCGCGGGGTGGAGCAGCGGCAGCTCGTCGGGCTCATAACCCGAAGGTCAGGGGTTCGAATCCCCTCCCCGCAACCAAGCCGAATGCACCTTCAGAACCCCGGTCTCGACCAACCGGGGTTCTTTCTTTTCCCGGCGTAGCGGCCGTGATCTCACCTGTCGGGCGACCGCGACAGGCACGAAGTCAGCGCGAACCTAGCGGCTGAGGCTCTGGTACCGGCGCACGCCCGCTGGCAGGAAGATCGCGATGATCACGATCACCCAGAGCACCGTGACCAGGGCGGGCTGTTCGCCCGGCAACCCTGATCCGACATAGGGGTTCGGATTCCCCCACAGCTGCCGCGTCGCCGCGGTCAAGGTGCTGACCGGATTCCATTCCGCAACCGGCTGGAGGAAGTCGGGGAGCGACTGGGGCGGTACGAAGACATTCGAGATGAATGTGATCGGAAACAGGACGGTGAACGAGACCTGCTGGGCCACCTCGACGCTCGGCACGACAAGGCCAAGCCATACGCCGATGGCAGTCATGGCCAGGGCGAACAGGAGGAGCAGGCCGATCCCGGCGAGCAGTTCCACGATCCCGGTGTTGACTCGCCAGCCGACGACGTAGCCGGAGATCATCAGGACAACGAGAATGCCGGCGTTGTACACGACATCGGCCACGATCCGGCCGATGAGGACCGACGACCGCGCCATCGGCAGCGATCGGAACCGATCGAGGAGGCCCTTGTTGAGATCGTCGCGCATGCCGACGGCCGTCGTTGCCGCGGCAAAGACGATTGTCTGGGCGAAGATCCCGGGCATGAGGTACTCGCGGTAGCTGCCACCGCCCGGCAGCGGGATCGCGCCGCCGAACACGAACGCGAACAGCAGCACGAACATGATCGATTGGAGAATCGCGAAGATCGCCAGCTCGGGGATCCGCGGGATGCGCTTGAGGTTGCGCCACGTGATCACGAGCGTGTCGGTGTAGGTCTGCCTCATGCCGCGGCCTCTGGGGTCTCGGCGGGGATCGCCTGTCCCGTCAGCGCGAGGAAGACGTCATCCATGGTCGGACGGCGCAGGGCGATGTCATCGATCTCGACCCCGGCCGCTCCGAGGTCCCGCACGACCTCGATCAACTTGGCCGCGCCACCGTTCGTGGGGACGGTAAGCTTGCGCGTGTGCTCGTCGAGGACCCAGTCCCCCGAGCCATCCCGGGCGAGGACTTCTTCTGCCAGGGCGAGATGTGCCCGGTCGTGGACGACCACCTCGATCCGCTCGCCGCCGACCTGGGATTTGAGCTCGTCGGCCGTTCCCCGGGCAATGACACGACCATGATCGATGACCGCAATCGTGTCGGCGAGTTCGTCCGCCTCCTCGAGGTACTGGGTTGTCAGCAGCAGGGTGGTTCCGTCGCGAACCAACGTCCGGATCACGTCCCACATCCCGAGCCGGCCTCGCGGGTCGAGGCCCGTCGTCGGCTCATCGAGGAACAGGAGGCGGGGCCGCCCGATGAGGGCACTCGCCAGATCGAGCCGCCGCCGCATCCCGCCCGAGTAGGTCTTGACCACCCGATCCGCGGCCTCGCCGAGATCGAATTGCTCGAGGAGCGCGCCCGTGCGCTGGCGCGAATCGTTCGACGACAGCTGGTATAGGCGCCCGAACATCCAGAGATTCTCGCGGGCCGTGAGGTTCTCATCGACGGCGGCGTACTGGCCGGACAGCCCGATTACCGAGCGGAGCTGATGGGCCTGCTTGACGACATCGAACCCGGCAACCGTCGCATGACCGGCGTCCGGCTTGAGCAGTGTGGCCAGGATGCGGACCGTGGTCGTCTTGCCCGCCCCGTTCGGACCGAGCAGGCCGAGGACCGTGCCCTCCTCGACTTCAAGATCGACGCCGTCGAGCGCTCGAACTTCGGCCCGTCGTGTCCGGTAGATCTTGACCAGCCCCTCGGCCGTGATTGCCGGCATGTACCCCTCGTTTGATGCTTCGCGTCGGAAGTCCGCGAGTATACCGAAGGTCGCGGACTGAACCTCTCGACGGACGGGCAGTCTCGTCAGTCCCGGAGTCGGCGTCCCTCGAAGGCCTCGATGGCTTCGATCAGGGCCGGTGGAACCGGGATGGGGCGTTCAGCGCTGTAGTCGTAGGACACGAGGACCGAATCGGCGATGGCCACGAGACGGCCCGGGCCGTAGCGGCTCTCGGGCGCCGAGAGCCGGTGGACCATGGAGTAACTCGTCCGGCCGATCCGCTCGATTCGCGTCTCAACGGTGATGAACTCGCCGAAGAACGCGGGGCTCCGATAGGTCATTCGGAGTTCGGCGAGGATCATGCCCTCGATGGCTCCGTGGACGCCGAGATGCATCGGTTCGCCGGTTGCGGCTTCGTAGTACGCGGCCCGCGCGATCTCGGCGTAGGTCAGATACGCGGCGTTGTTCACATGACCCATCGCGTCGGTGTCCGCGAATCGGACCTCGACGGTGCGGGCATGGGCGAAGTCGCCGGCAATATCTCGAGCGTCGTCCGGCACGGCGGCACGTGACCTGAGCGCTGGAATGGGCTGGAGGTCGGTCATCAATGTCGAGTGTAGGCAAAGGCGGCGCGCGTGCTTGCCGGACCTGCTCTACGCTCGTGCGACGTGATGCTCAAGCAGCCAATCCACCGAGACCGGTCCAGCATCCTCGCGATGGTGATCGACGCTCCGTGGGGTCCCGTCCACGTGGCGGCCACCGACGTGGGGATCGTGGCGGTCGAACTCATGACCACCAGGGCCGGCTTCAGTGAGGGAATTGAGCGGCGGCTCGGCCGGCCTCCCGTCTGGCCTGACGACGCACGGCCGCGGGATCAGGGCACGGCAGCGAACGCGCACCTTGATGCCGCCACCGATGGTCTGTTCCGAGCACTCGAGGGTGACGACGCCGGCAGCGCCGAGCTGGTGCTCGATCTCGAAGATAGGCCCGACTGGGATCGATCGGTGCTGGGCGCCGTCCGGTCGATCCCTCGTGGTGAGACTCGCAGCTACGGCGCCATTGCCAGGGCGATTGGGCGACCCGGTGCGGCGAGAGCCGTTGGCGGCGCGGTGGGCCGTAACCCGGTCGGTTTCATCATCCCCTGCCACCGCGTCATCGCCGGTGACGGGACGCTGGGCGGCTACGGCGGGGGCTGGTGGGGCGATCGCGATCGCCTGCTCGATCTCAAGGCTGAGTTGCTCGCGGCCGAGGGGATTGCGCTGCGCAGAACGGATTCTCGGGGTCGTCGCGCTCGTTAGACTGGCAACCAGCAGGCGCCACGGCCCTGCGGGCGGACCCGTTCCCCGATCCTTGCTGGAGAGCACCGATGGCCCAGTCCCTAGCTCCGGCGCCCTCGATGTTCTCGGTCTTCCGCAAGCGGAACTTCCGGCTCATGTGGTCGGCCGAGTTCACGTCCGTGGTCGGCTCGTCGTTGACCGACCTCGCGGCAGGGATTCTCGTCTTTCGACTGACCGACTCCGCATTCATGGTCGGCCTGACGCTCATGGTCACCGCCATTCCGACGCTGTTCGTGGGCCTGTTCGCCGGCGTCTTCGTCGACCGATTCGACCGAAAACGCATCCTGCTCAGCTCGGACCTCCTCCGCGGCCTGATCGTCCTCTCGATCCCCCTCGGTGTTGCGCAATTCGGACTGATCTGGCTGTACGGTGCCCTGTTCTGTGCGGCCATCGTTCGCCAGTTCTTCGACCCGGCCTGGGAGAGCGTGGTGCCGGAAATCGCGAGCGACGATGAACTCGCGGCGGCGAATTCGTTCCTGTCGATCAGCTCGTTCGGCTCCACCGCCGTTGGGTTTGCGTTGGCCGGGTTCCTTGCCCACGTGGACATCTACCTGCCCTTCTATATCGATGCCGCCACGTTCGCCGTGTCCTTCATGCTCGTGTTCGCGGTCAGGATCCAGAAGATCACTGCCGAGGAGACAACGACCATCGGGGTCGTTCTGGACAACCTCCGGAGCGGGGTCGCGTTCCTGTGGCGGACGCCCATCCTTCGCTCGGCGCTGATCGTGAACCTGCCGATCCTCTTTTCGTTCGGGCTGTGGAACGTGCTCCTCCTGCCGATGGCCATCAGGGAACTTGGGGCATCGGAGTTCGAATACGGACTCCAGGAAGCCCTGACGTCCGTCGGGTTCGTCGTGAGCGCGTTGCTGATGGCCAAGTTCGCCGATCGCCTGCGCGAGGGCCAGTGGATGGTCACTGCGGTGATCGGCATGGGGTTCTTCGGCGTGCTCTACGGCTTCGCGCCGAACATGACCTTTGCGATCGCCATGGTCGTCGCGTCCGGGTTCCTCAACGCGCCCCTCGGCGTGGCTCGCCGGCTCATTCTCCAGAAGAACACGCCCCGGGAGATGCGTGGCCGGGTCTTTTCGGCCTTTGCCGTGTCCCGCGATCTTGTCTTCCTCTCCGGCATGGCAACCGCCGGCTTGGCGGACGTGCTTCCGATCCGCGGGCTCGTGATCGCCGCGTCGCTCGTCCTCGCTGGATCAGGCATTCTCATCCAGTTCATGCCGGGCCTCGGTACGCCGGCGGCCGAATGGCGGCGTGCCGCTCGCTTGCTGCGCACGGCGCACGTTGGACCGCTGGCGCCGGCCGGACGACCCGCGACACCGGACGACTTCGATCGACTGCTTCGCCTCATCCCCGAACTCGGTGGTCTCGCCGCCTCGCGCCGCGCCGACTTCCTGGCTGGCGCCATGGTTCGCCGTGCCGAGCCAGGTTCGGCGATCGTGAGGGTCGGCGATGCCGGCGACTCCGCCTACTTCATGCTCGAGGGCAAGGTCGTGGCCGGTATTCCGACCGAGGGTGGCGACGATCGGTCACTGTCCGCGATGTTCGCGGGTGATTTCTTCGGAGAGATCGCGGCGATCACCGGAAGCGTCCGCACGGCGAACGTCGTGGCCGACGAATCAACCGAGTTCCTCGAGGTTCCGGCGACGACGCTCAAGGGCCTCATGGACGTGCCGGCGATGAATGACCTCATCACGCTCAAGTTGCAGGAGCGCCTGACGCGCACCGCGAACGCCGACCTCATCCGCCTGGCCGGCCTCGATCAGCGCGATCTCAAGGATCTGCGTCGGCGTCGTCCGACGAGCGACGAGCCGCTCACGCCCGTGGCGACCGGCGGCCCAGCGGAGAGCTGAGCCGCAGCGGGTCAGCCGCGCGCTACCGGGCGCATCGGAAACACCCCGACCACGATTGGCGAGATCGGATCGAGGGACAGCTCGTAGCCAACGTCGCCCGCGCGGAACAGTTCGCCCAGCAGGCGACCCTCCCGCGTCGGGAGGCCGACGAAGACGCGATGGTCTCGGTCGACCTCGACCCCGGTGACATCGTCGTCCCCGCCCTCGATGCCGAACCGGCGCCGGAGCTCATGCATCGGCACGTAGGTGCGGCTCTTGATGAACCGTCGGAGCTGCGGTGCGGTGGCGCCGAAGTGCTCCGCCTCAGCGGTGTGCTGCTGTACGGGCGCTCCATTCACAGCTGGCTTGGCCGGCGAAGGCCGCTCGGCGGCCACTCGCCCGGTGGACGGCGGTTCGACCTGAGGCGATTCCTCGGCAACCGTGGAGATCGGATCGGTGGCGGGCCCATGGTTCGAAACTTGACCGTCGTCGACGGCAGGAGCGATTGCCCTCGGGCGGGTGGCCTTATCGGGCACGGCACGCGCCACCGGTCGGTCTGTTGCCATCGTGTCGGAGTCCGCTGGGGCCTCCGGGACGGCATCGCCGCTCGCGCGTGGGGCTCGCGTGTCGCCGGCTGCCTTGGGCGGCCGCGGGTGGCGACGCGCCGGATGATGCGCGCGCCGATTCACACGGTCCGCCGGTTCGGGGATCGATCGGTCGGCGCAGCGTCATGACGCCGCACGGTGTTGTTCATCGGAAACTCGCGAACGTCGTTGAGGGGCGGTTGCCCGTGGCCCGATGATACCCGGCGGAGCGCTCCTGTCTGGCGAAGCGGTCCGCCCGGGCGTCGCCACTCACGGGAGGGACGCGGGAGCGCGTGCCCTTCAGCCGGAAACAACCCACAGGTCGCGACTCGACTCGTTCAGGTTGTCGGGCCCGTCCGGTCCACAGATGACGATGTCCTCGATCCGGGATCCGTAGCGCCCGGCCAGGTAGATGCCCGGCTCGACGCTGAACGCCATGCCCTCGAGCAGCGGCTCCGCGTTTCCTTCGACCATGTACGGGTCCTCATGCGTCTCGAGACCGATCCCGTGGCCGACGCGATGGAAGAAGTTCGGGCCGTGTCCGCCGCTGGTGATGACGGTCCGGGCCGCGGCATCGACGGCTTCGCAGGCAATCCCGGGTCGGACGGCCGCGGTGGCAGCGGCTTGTGCGGTGTGGAGCAGGTCGAACAGCGCGCGGAACTCCGCCGTAGGTCCTTTGTCAGCGTCGCCGCCGGTGACCCAGAGCGTCCTCGTGGTGTCCGAGCAGTAACCGCCGAGGGCCCCGCCGATGTCGAGCACGATCGGTTCGCCTGCCTGGATCACGCGATCGCCGGCATCGTGGTGCGGTGACGCGGAATTCGGGCCAGAGGCCACGATCGCGAACTCGGCGACCTCGTGGCCTTCCGCCAGGAGTCGCTCGCGAACCTCACGGCTGACGTCTTCCTCGGTCCGGCCGACCAGTCGACCACCAGCGATCTGTGCCACGACCCGATCTGCCGCGTGCGCCGCGAGTCGCATCAGGGCGATCTCTTCCGCGTCCTTGGTCATGCGAAGTTCGCGGAGCACGGAGCTCGCCAAGCCGAACGAGGCCCCCGTCAACGTTCGCTGAAGCCCGAGGACGTGCATCGCCCAGAGTCGATCGCTCACGAGGATTTGGTCGCCGGCTCCGATCTGGTGGCCGAGCGCGTCCGCGAGCAACGACGCGACGAGCGCATGTGCATCGTCCGTTTCGCTCCACGGAGCCACGGGCAGGCTTCCGAGTCGCGCCGCCGGACACTGCTCCGCGGCCATCGCTTCGAGGCGTGGGGCGACGAGGGTCGGCGAGCCGCGTGCCGGCAGGACCAGCATGGTGAGCCGCTCGAGGGGCATCGCCTCATAGCCGGTGAGGTATCGGAGGTCGGCCCCAACGCCGATGAGCAGCGCGTCGATGCCGACTCCCTCGAGGAGACCCTGGGCGCGACGGAGCCGTTCGACATAGCGGGTATCCGGGATGGACGGTCGCGCGGCGGGCATCGTCGGGTCCGTGTTCAGCCGAGTCGCGCGGCGATGTGGCGGAAGATATCCCGCGCCGAGATGACCCCGATGGGCTTGCCGTCCTTGACGATCGGCACGTGACGGAACCCGCCGATTGCCATCTTGTGGATGGCCACCGCAATCGGATCGTCATGCCGAAGGACCACCGGGTCGGGCGTCATGAACTGGCCAACCGGCAGCGGCTCGAGGCCACGACCGGCCAGCTTGAGCAATGCGTCCCGGTCCGTGAAGATGCCGGCGAGCTCGCCCTCCTCGGTCACGAGAACGCAGTCGATGCCCTCCCGGTGCATCTTCTCGATGAGATCGGCAACATCCATCGACACGTCGACCATCCGGGGTGGCGGTGCGCCGAGCTCCATGAGATTCGTGCCCAGCATCGGGCCCCGAAATCCCGTTGCCGGCTCGGGGGTGCTCGCCGTGCGCAGGTCAGCGCCACAGTTCTCGCACAGGTCCTCCCCGGCGAAGTTCTGCCAGTGACAGACGGGGCAGATCACGTCGCTTCTCCGCTGACGACCCAGGTCTCGCCGCTGTCGAGCAGATCGGTCAGGTTGCCCCGTCCGCGCTTCGTCACCGCGTCCTCGACCTGCTGGTTCAGCAGCTCCGAATGCGTGGGCCGCTGGACGGAGCGAATGACTCCGACCGGAACGGGAAAGTCTGGCCAGTAGATGGTGGACAGCATCGCCGCGAGGAGCGGGTCGTCCTCGTCGTGGACCAGGATGTCGGCCTCGGTGATGCCGTCTTCGCCGATGGTCACGATCTCGGGGCGATGCCCATTCAGGCGGAGGCCGCGGTTGCGCTCTCGACCGAAGATCATCGGCTTCCCATGCTCCAGGACGAGCATCCGGTCATCGCGGACTTCGCGATCCGTGAATTCCCGGTGCGCGCCGTCGTTGAAGATGTTGCAGTTCTGAAGGACCTCGACGAAGACCGATCCGCGGTGACGCCCCGCCCGCTCGAGCGTTGTCTGGAGGTGCTCGGTGTGGGTATCGACAGAGCGTGCGATGAAGCTGGCCTCGGCGGCCAGCGCGATACCGAGCGGACTCAATGGGTAGTCAATCGTGCCGTTGGGCGTCGACTTGGTGACCTTGCCGAACTCGGACGTGGGGCTCGCCTGGCCCTTCGTGAGTCCGTAGATCCGGTTGTTGAACATGATCAGGTTGATGTCGACATTGCGACGCATCGAATGGATCAGGTGATTGCCGCCGATCGAGAGCGCATCGCCATCACCGGTGATGACCCAGACCATGAGCTCGGGGCGGGCGCCTTTCAGGCCGGTCGCGATGGCCGGCGCGCGGCCGTGGATCGTGTGGAACCCGTAGGTGTTCATGTAGTAGGGGAGTCGCCCGGAACACCCGATCCCGGAGATGAAGACGATGTTCTCTTTGGCGTAGCCGAACTCAGGCATCACTTTCTGGGTCTGCGCCAGGATCGAGTAGTCCCCGCAGCCCGGGCACCAGCGAACTTCCTGGTCGGACACGAAGTCCTTCCTCGTCAGGATCGGCAGCTCGAGTGGCGATTCGCCGGTCACGGTGTCGGTCATGCGACGGACTCCTTGAGCTCGCTCAGCAGGCGCTCCGCTTCCTGTTCGATCTCGACGATCCGGAACGGCTTCCCACGCGCTCGGTTGTAGCCAACCGCATCGATGAGGTAACGAGCGCGGATGAGCATCGACAGCTGGCCGAGGTTGACCTCGGGGATGAGCACGCGACGGAAGGCTCGAAGGACGTCGCCGGTATTGGCCGGGAAGGGATTCAGGTGACGGATGTGTGCGTGGCTCACCGACAGGCCACGCCCGCGCATGCGCTCGACGGCACTGCGAATGGCCCCGTACGTGGAGCCCCAGCCGAGGATCAGCAGATCGCCCTCATCGCCGCCGTAGACGTCGAGGGGCGGAATGTCGCGGGCAATCCCGGCGACCTTCTCCTGGCGGAGCATCTGCATTCGATGGTGGTTGTCCGGGTCGTAGCTGACGTTGCCGAGGATGTCGTTCTTCTCGAGGCCACCGATCCGGTGTTCGAGGCCGGGTGTGCCGGGGACAGCCCACGGGCGGGCGAGGGTGTCCGGGTCCCGCAGGTACGGGTAGAAGCCTGCCTTCTCGGTTCGATTCGGGACCGAGATGTCCGGGAGCGTGGTCGCGTCCGGGATCATCCACGGCTCGGCGCCGTTGGCCAGGAACGCATCGGACATGAAGGCGACCGGGGTCATGTACTTGAGCGCGATCCGCCACGCCTCGATCGCATAGTCGAAGCACTCACCGGGTGTTGCCGGCGCGACGATCGGGATCGGCGAATCCGAGTTGCGCCCGAACATGATCTGGAGGAGGTCGCCCTGTTCGGTCTTGGTGGGCATGCCCGTCGACGGTCCCGCGCGCTGGACGTCGATCATCACGAGGGGTAGCTCGATCATGATCGCCAGCCCGAGGGCCTCGCTCTTGAGGGCGACGCCAGGACCCGAAGTTCCCGTCATCCCCATGGCGCCGCCGTACGCCGCGCCGATCGCGGACCCGATCGCCGCGATCTCGTCCTCGGCCTGGAACGTCTTCACCCCGAAATGCTTGTAGCTGGCGAGGAGGTGGAGGATGTCCGAAGCCGGGGTGATCGGGTACGACCCGTAGAACAGGTCCCGCTTGGCGAGCTGCGAGGCGGCCACGAAACCAAGCGCGGCGGCCTCGTTGCCGGTGATGTTCCGGTACTTGCCCGGGCGCAGCCGGGCCGGCGGGACGATGTAGCGTTCGTGGAAGATCTCCGTCGTTTCGCCGAAGTTGTAGCCGGCCTTCAGGGCACGCTTGTTGGCCTCGGCGATGACCGGTCGGCGGGAGAACTTCTCGTCAATCCACTCGAGCGTCGGGTCCATGCTCCGTTCGTACAGCCAGAACATCAGGCCGAGGGCGAAGAAGTTCTTGCTCAGGTCTACCTGTTTGCTGGTGAGTTCGAGACCCTCGGCTGCGCGAGCGTTGAGCGTCGAGATCGGGATCTGGAACAGGTTCCATGCCGCCAGGGATCCGTCGGTCAGCGGGTTGCTTTCATAGCCCACCTTCTTCAGGTTCGCGGTCGTGAACGCATCGAGGTTCACCACGAGAGCGCCACCGGGTGGAAGGTCTCCGATGTTGGACTTGAGCGCCGCGGGATTCATCGCCACGAGAACGTCGGGCTCATCGCCGGGGGTGTGGATCTCGGTCGAGGAGAAACTCAGCTGGAAGCCGGACACGCCGGGCAACGAGCCGGCCGGCGCGCGGATCTCGGCGGGGTAGTCGGGGTAGGTGCTGATGTCGTTGCCGAAAACGGCGGCGGTCCGCGTGAACTGCGTTCCTGTGAGTTGCATTCCGTCGCCCGAATCGCCGGCAAAACGAATGGTGACGCGCTCGAGCTGACGCTCCGTGACCGCCCCCCCTGCGGGTGCCTCGTCCCCCTTGGTCACGCGCCCTCCGTCTCGGGCATCACCTGGTGCGGCCGGGGCGGGAGGTTGAGCAGCTCCTCCGGGAATGCCTCGGCGAGGTATTTGAGGACATCCACGGGTCGCACGACGCCAACGAGCATGTCGTCGTCATCGACCAAAGGCACGTTCCGGTAGCGACCGGTCTGCATGAGGTCGATGGCGTGGCGGACGGGCTGATCCAGGTGGAGCGTCCAGGGATGTTCCTTCATGATCGATTCAACCGGCCGATTGAGATCGACGACGGTACCCACGAGGCGCGCGAAGATGTCTCGCTCGGTGAGGACGCCGCGTAGCCGTCCATCGGCATCCGTCACGAAGACGGAATCCGCGCTCCCGGTCTGTCGGATGACCTCGATGCACTCGGCAAGGCTCGTGCCCGGGCGAACCGTGATCGGGTCGCGCAGCGCGAGCACACGGAGCTCCACATCGGCTACCGATGGAACCCGGGCCGCGACGTCGCGTTCGGTCAAGTCAGTCACGAGAATGAAGTGTAGAGCGTTCAGCGCGGAGCGCCACGCGCGCCGGTCGGCCCGGCTGTCGCGGCGCGACGGAACAAGGCTCGGGCTGCGTGGCGCCGTCACGATGCCGCCGGTACGACGCCGCCGGTACGACGCCGGGTGACGGGTCCGTGCCGGAGGCGCTAGCCTCGCCCGATGCGTTCACCTCTCGTCGTGGGAATCCTTCTGACCATCGTGTCGGCGTTTGGATTCGGATCGGGCGCGCTCTTCGCCAAGCCGGTCTACGCGGCCGGCGTGGACTGGCACACGCTCATGGCCTGGCGGTTCACCTTCGGGGCGGGGCTGTCGTGGGCCTGGGTCGCGGTGACGCCGGGCGGGCGTGCCGCCGTGGCGACGCTCGACCGTCGCGCGGTCTACGTGGCCGTGGCGCTGGGCCTCCTGTACACCGGCAACTCATCGACGTATTTCGCGGGACTCGAGACGGTCCCGGCCTCGCTCGCCGCGCTGATCGTCTACATCTACCCGGCGGTTGTTGCCGTCCTTTCGATTCGGCTCGGGCATCGCCTCGAGGGTCGCCGGGCGTGGGGTGCGCTGGCACTCGCGCTCGCGGGCGTCGCGCTCGCGGTCGGCACGATCGATGCCGCGACGGCGCCGCCGATGTCCGGCCTCCTGCTGATGGTGGCGTCCCCGCTCATCTACTCGGTCTGGATCGTCCTGTCGGCTCGCCTCGCCGGCGAGCGCAGGGCCGGTGTGGGGCGTGACGGAGGTGGGGGTGCTGGCGGCGCTCATCCGCTGGCCGCCGGAGCCGTGATGATGACCGCGACCGCGACCGCATTCTGGATCACTGCACTCGCCGTGGGACGCCCGGTCCTCCCGGCCCAGATTCCCGCCGATGCGTGGGGTGGAATCGTGGGCGTCGGGGTCATCGCGACGTTTGTGGCAATCCAGGCGTTCTACGCGGGAGCGCACCGGATCGGCGCCGCGCGGGCTTCCCTGGTCAGCACCGTCGAGCCGATCTGGACGATCGTCCTTGCCGGGATCCTGTTCCACGAGCGCCTGTCGGCGACCCAGCTGATCGGCGGGGCGCTGATTCTCGCCGGCGTGGTGATCGCCCAGACGGACCCACATGCACGACGAGCCAGCAAGCTACGGATCGCCGACGAGTAGGAGCCGAGGTAAGAACAGGGGCAGCGACCCGCCGCTGCGTGCCATGCGCCCGAGCCGGGGTCAGCGGGGCAGGCCCGCGCGGGCGCTGGCGAGTGCAGCCTTCGCACCTTCGGCGATGAACGATCCTTCCGACCCGACACCCAGGAACGTGAACCCGCGGGCCAGGTGCGGACTGAATGCCGCGTGGTCGTACAGGAGAATGCCGGCCGCCTTGCCGTGGGCTCGGCAGGCCGCGACGACGGTGTCGAGCGCCGCCAGGTAGGTCGGGTCGGAGAACTGGCCGGGGACGCCGAGTGAATGCGAAAGGTCGGCCGGGCCGACGAACAGGACGTCGACGCCGTCGATCGCGGCAATCGCGTCCGCCTCGCGCACTGCGCTCGGCGACTCGATCTGAATGATGCCTACGATGTCACGGTTCAAGGTCCGAACCTCGGCATGGGCGACCGTGCCGAGG
>JANMNF010000281.1:0-1999 GCA_031373765.1 Chloroflexota bacterium | reverse complement strand
GGCGGTCATGGCACGCCCGATCCTGATGCTCGGTGTGTCCGGCCTCGCACTGATCCTTCTCGCGGCGCCCGTGCTGCAACTTCGAACCGGCCTGACCGATATCACCGGCTTCCCGTCGTCCATCGATGGCGTCGCCGGCATCAAGCTGGTCAACGAGAAGTGGCCGAAGGGCACGGACCTGCATCTCGACGTGGTCGTGACGAACGCCGATCGCGCCGACGTGGCCGCCGGCATCGAACAACTCAAGGTCGATGCCCTGACGATCCCGGGCCTGAGCGGACCGCCGGTGGAGCAGGCGTCCGCGGATGGCCACGCGGCCCTGATCTCGTTCACGATGTCCGGCGGTCGCAACGACGAGGCGAACCGAGCGGCGGTCCGCGAGATCCGTGGCCAGCTCGGCCCGTCGATTTTCGGCTCGCTAGCCGACGTCCGGGTCCTGGTCGGTGGCCAGGCAGCGACAGCCCTCGACATCGTCAGCATCTACAGCGATGGAACGCCCCGGATCTTCGCGTTCGTGCTCGGGTTCTCGTTCCTGCTGATGCTCGTCGCGTTCCACTCGATTGTCATCCCGATCAAGGCGATCGCCCTCAACCTGCTCTCAACCGGCGCCGCGTTCGGTGTCCTCGTCCTGGTATTCCACGACGGCTGGTTCGCCGAGCAGCTCGGGATCATTCCGGGCGGGGTCATCGAGAGCTGGGTCCCGATCTTCATCTTCACGATCCTGTTCGGCCTGTCGATGGACTACCACCTGTTCATCCTCACGCGGATCAAGGAGGCGCGGGATCGCGGCCTCGATTCTCGGGCCGCCGTGGCGCGGGGCATCGCGGTCACCGCAGGCACGATCACGAGCGCCGCCTCGATCATGGTCGTTGTCTTCGCGGCCTTCGTGTCGCTCCAGTTCGTGTTCATCCAGCAGCTCGGGCTTGGGCTGGCGGTCGCCGTGCTGATCGATGCCACGATCGTGCGGGTCATCCTGCTGCCGGCTTCGATGCAGCTGCTCGGCGACTGGAACTGGTGGCTGCCGCGATTCCTCCGCTGGCTCCCCGTGATCACGATCGAGGGCGAAGGCCCCGAGATGGACGAGGCCGACGCCTGACGGCGGCGCGGGCGCGGATCCTCACGGCGTGTTCCCTATCGCGATGACCCGGCCGAGATCGGTTGCTACGTAGACCCGATCGCCGACGATGGCGATCGCGCCCGGTTGACCGGTGACGGTGACCTTCCAGAGCAGGTCACCCGTCCACTCCGTGACCGCATAAACCGTTCGATCGCCACCGGCGATGTACGCGACGCCCGCAGCGATTGCGGTCGCCGAACCAACTGGCCCGCCAGTCTTGAACTTCCAACGCTCGGTGAGGGAGGTCCCGCCCGATCCGACGTCCACGGCGTAGACAAATCCATCCAGTGACTCGACGAGGATAAGCCCCTTGTCGAAGGCGCCGACATAGAGGTCCTGGCCCGACGGCGACGGCCAGGACGCGAGCTTGTCCCCGGTCTTCGCGTCGACCGCGAAGACGGAGTGCTGGGCATCCGCATCGTCGGCCCCGCTCGCGACCATCACCAGCCCGTCGCGAACCGACGGCGTCGGGATCTGGCCCGCGCCCAGCGATTGCCGCCACGCCTGCATGCCGGTCTTGACATCGACCGCACTGAGCAGCCCACCGTCGGCTCCGACGTAGACAAGTCCTCCCGATACGGCGGGCGAGCGGGTGATATCGCCGCCAGCGAAGTACGGCAGCCAGGGTTGCTTGCCGGTCGCGAGATCGAACGCATACAGGAATCCATTCTCGTCGCCGAGGTACACGATCCCGTCGGCGACGGCCGGCGACGAGCGGACCGTGCCCGCCGTCTTCACGGTCCATCGGTTGATGCCAGTCGCCTGATCGAGAGCGACGATCGTGCCGTCGGCCTGCGCGACGATCACGAGGCCACCGGCGACGGCCGGTGACGTGTTGATGGCGCTGGGCAGCTGCTTGGACCACCCCGGGTTGCCATCAGC
>JANMNF010000269.1:0-2072 GCA_031373765.1 Chloroflexota bacterium | reverse complement strand
GCGGTGCGCTCGGTCTTCGTGCGAGGTCGAGCGGTCGTCCGCGACGGCGCGTTCGTCGGCCAGCGTGGGTTCGGCCAATTCATCGAGCGTGAGGGCGCCGGCGGCTGACTCTCGTTGTGTGTACAAAGTAGGTCGCCGCGCAGCCCGGGTCAGAGAGCCTGTGAATGGACTCGGCCACCGTTGACCCAGCGCGTCGCGCGGCTCACGCTGTGGGTCTGATGAGCGACAGCGACGACACCGGCCCGGACGTTCGAGATCGACTGACAGAACCGACGATCGCCGTCGGCTGGTTCGTGGCGGCGGCAATCACGGGTGCCCTGGTTCTCGTCCTGCTCGGCCTCGTGATCTCCGGCAACAAGCTCCTGGGCTTGCCAGGCCTGATGGGTGTGGTGCTGCTCGTGTGGTTCGCCCAGCGCCAGTTCACCGAGACGCATCGACGGCGCTACCACCGCTGGCCGGGCGGGTGGGACATGTTCTGGACCGGGAGCCCGGAGCGGCACGAGATGGCGCAGGCATGGCGACGGCGGGACCCGGTGCGGTCGGTCGAGGCCAGCCGCCTGCTTGGGATTGGGTTGCTCGGCCTGTCCCTGATCGCCGGGTTCGTGTTCTTCGCAGCGATGACGGCGGTCCGCTGACAGGATCAGGCAGGCTCTACCCGAGTGGGAGACACGTCTCGGACTCCCTACGGGAGCGTCGTGAAGCCGGCGGTTCGGAAGTCGGCGTCGAGGGCGATTGCGCGCTCGATCCCCTCTCGGTGCATGAAGGCGAAGCTCGTCCGATCCACGAGCGAGACCGACGACTCGATCGCGTCGCGGAAGGCCGCGAGCGCAGCAAGATGCAGCTCGGCATCGACCGGTGCCACGTCCAGCGCCGGGATGACGCGGTCGATGAGGTCGGCCGTGACCTCCGGCCCATAGCGTCGGCGGGCCACCGCCAGGGTCTCGATGATGATGTAGGCGTGCGTCGAGAGCGCCTCGGATCGACCCAGCGTGAACGCCTCCACGACGCTCGTGTGGGCCGGATCATCTCGGTCTGCGAGGGCAAGGATCCCGCTCGAGTCGACGAACAGGGTCACCAGCGGTCTCCCGCCAGCACCGCGTCGTGGTCCCGCGCGACCGATCCCGTGCCGGACGCCGCAATACCGGCCGCGGCCAGAAGCGTCTCGACGAGGTCGAGCCGCCGGGCGTCCTCGTCAGGCACGACCCGGTCGACGGCGTCGCGGATGACGGCGGCGAGTGACACATGACGGCTGATCGCCTCTCGGCGCAGGCGCCGCATCTGGTCCTCGGTCAGCGAAATCTGCGTTCGAATCATGGCCACATGATAACAGTTGTATGCATGATGATGTAAGGTTAACTGCTTTCGAGTTCACGTGACGATGAGGGAAGGGACGGCGGCACGATGTCCCGGCTGATTCAGCCCGCGGATGGGGTTTCCGATGCGGTCCATGGATCGATCGGGCCGTCCTCGGCGCCCGGCCTGACCCGCAGCGCGCGTCGCGTCACGAAACCGATGGTCAGGCCCTGGGCGATCAGCGTGAAGAGGGTGATCCCGAAGACGACGCTCTGGACCTGGGCCCGCTGCGGGAAGTCCTCAGGCAGTGAGAGGGCCAGGGCCACGGCGACGGCGCCACGGAGCCCGGACCAGAACAGGATGTGGAGCCAACCGGGCTCCAGGCCGCTCCGGCGTGGCCCGACGAGGCGCGCCGCGCCGCCGAGCAGTCCGTAGATGACGAGCGCCCGGCCGACGATGACGGCGCCGATGCCCCAGGCGATCGGCACGGCGGCATCGACCAGGCCACTAACGGTGATGGCGAGGCCGACGAGCAGGAAGATCAGGGCCGTGAGGATGAAGGCAAGGAATTCCCAGACCGTGTCGAGAGCCTCCTGCGTCCGTGCAGTCATTCCGATCCGTCGTCCATAGGTGCCCAGGGTGATCCCGGCGACGACCGTGGCGATGACCCCGGATTGATGGAGAAGGTCGGCAAGCACGTAGGTGCCGTACGCGACAAGCAGCGTGATCGTCGTTTCGATCAGGTGGTCGTCCACGCGCGCGACCACGCGCGAGGCAAC
>JANMNF010000215.1:0-2794 GCA_031373765.1 Chloroflexota bacterium | reverse complement strand
ACAGCGCCACGCCCTCACGGCCGCACCCGGCACATACGGACGGCAGGGCGAGATCCAGCGCACGGCCCGTGACCGTGCTGATTCCCCGTACGACGCGCTCGAGAGTCGACATCGACCGATCATCGGCCGGACGGCATGTCCGGCGATTACGGCGCGATCAGCCCGGAATTACGCCGCGGCTACCCGCAGGTCCTCGGTGACCCGAGGGGCCTCGGTATGCCTGCTCAACGGGATGATCGCAAGCAGCAGGCTCAAGGAGTTGGCCCAGAGGGTCGGATTTGCGACAAGGATCGCGATGACGAGGGCGATTTCGCCTCCCCGCCCGCCGCGTCGCCCGGCTAGGGCCGCCAGGATGACCCCGGCACCAAGTCGGGCCGAGTACGGGATGCCGAACCAGCCTCCGGCGTCCGAACCCGCCCGCCCCGTGGCGATGTCGATGAAGCCCAGCCACGCAGCCGGGGCAAGGGCGACGCTGACTACCACAACTGCAAGACCGGCGACCCCAACCAGCACCGCCTCGCGCCAGCGCCCCGCCGCCAACAGATAGACCGGTCCGACAAGCGGTCCGATCTTGATCGCCACGGCGGGGATCCAGAAGACCCACGAACGGCGGAGCGCCAACACGGTCAGCACGGCGATCAGGAGGTGGACATTCCGGACTCGCAACTCGAGAGCCACCGGGAGGAAGGCGATCAGCGCAAGCGCCACGAACACGTTGCGACCCGCCAGCCACCACACGCAGGCGACGAGGAGGACGGTCCAGACGACGGTGAAGACGGGAGCCGGTACGAACAGCGTGAACGGCGCGAGGACCTGGGCCAGAACCGGCGGATACCAGTACGCGAATGGCTGGTTCGCCGGGGCGCCGGGGTCGTATAGCGGTTCCCCCGCGACGAGGCGCTGGGCTGCGGTCCAGTAGGCGTGCTCATCTCCGAACTGTGGCCACCACATCACTGCCACGACGGCGAGCAGGACCGCCCCGATGGCAGCGGCCAGAATGAGGAGCAGCGATGGCCGAGGCCAGCTGGAGGTGTCGATCACGAAATGTTGATTCGGTCCCCCGGCAGCGTGCCGGATGCATCGATCACTCCGACCGGCAGTTCAAGGCACCCGTCCGCGCCTCGAATGAGTGGAACAAGGCCTACCCAGGGCTTCACGGCACGTCGTGCCGCGAGGACCTCACGGGTTCCGTCCGGGCCGCGCTTGCCGAGGAAGACGGCATCGATCGCGAAGCGCATGAAGAACATGTGGATCCCGTTCGTCCCGGTCAGCCACAGCCCGAATCCCTGCTCGATCGACGGGCGGGCCATGAGGCCCATGAACCGCGTCCAGAGGGTGTCGGCGACTTCGACCCGCTCGGCAAGGACCGAATTGCGCGTCAGGTTGCGCGCGCCCACGGGCGACCTACTGGTTCGTCGCGCTGAGGTTGCCGATGATCAGGATGATGGCCGGCCCAAGGATGACGATGAACAGCGACGGGAAGATGCAGCCGACCAGCGGGAAGAGCATCTTGATCGGCGCCTGGGCGGCCTGTTCCTCAGCCCGCTGGCGGCGCTCGATGCGCAGCTGCTCGGACTGGACCTGAAGGACCTTCGAGATCGATACGCCGAGTTGCTCGGCCTGAATGATCGCGCCGACGAAGTTCGTCAGCGGCTGGACCTCGGTCCGAGGAATGATGTCTCGCAGCGCCTCGCGGCGGACCTTGCCGACGCGGACCTCGGCGAGGGCCCGACGGAACTCGTCGATCAACGGGCCTTCCATCTTCTCGACGACCTTGCCGAGCGCGGCATCGAAACCGAGGCCGGCGCGAACGGAGATTGTAAGGAGGTCGAGGGCATCGGGGATCTGAAGCAGGATCGCCTTCCGGCGCGCCTTGACCTTGCCGCCCAGCCAGAACTCCGGAAAGATGTAGCCGAATCCGATCCCGACGGCACCGAACGCGATACCGCCGAAGATGTTCTGGCCGATGAGGCCGAGGACCACGAACATGATGCCGGCAACGACGATCGAGGAGATGGCCTTGATCCCCAGCCAGTCGGCCGTCCGCATGTCGCCGGGATTGCCGGCCAGCGCAAGGCGCTTCTCGGTCCGCTCCGTGAGGCTGGTGGATGTGCTCCGGGAGACCTTCGCCGAGATGCGGGCCGCCAGGGGCTTGACCGTCCGATCGAAGAAGGGAAGCTGAAGCTCCATCTCCTCGAGGGTCCGCGCCTGGCTCGCTCCGAGTTGGGTCAGCCGGGCCTGGACGGGGTCAACCGGCCCGCCGCTCGAGATCCCATACGCAATCAGGATGATCGCCATGGCGGCGACGATGGCGACGATCAGTGGGAGGGGTAGGGGCATCGCGCTAGACCTCGATGTCCACGATCTTCTGGATCGCGAAGAAGCCGATCATCATCATCAGGACGCCGAAGCCCAGAATGATGATGCCGGCGGGCAGGCCGCCGACGGCCACCTTCGAGTCGAACATCGGATCGAAGAAGGACGGCGCGGCGAGATAGATGAACCCGGCAAGACCGAAGGGCAGGAGCCCAACCACGTAGCCGGACAGGCGCTGCTGGGCGGTCAGGGTGCGAATTTCGCCCTTGATCCGGACTCGTTCGCGAATGGTGAACGCGATGGAGTCGAGGATTTCGGCGAGATTGCCACCGACAGAGTGCTGGATGTTGATGGCCGTTGCCATCAGTTCGAAGTCGTCCGACTTCATTCGGCGAACCATGTTCTCCATGGCCGTGTCGAATGGGAGACCGAGGTTGACTTCACGGATGACGCGACCGAATTCCGTCGCAACCGGCGG
>JANMNF010000180.1:0-2963 GCA_031373765.1 Chloroflexota bacterium | reverse complement strand
GAACGCCCCACGCATCGGACGAGAACAGGATCTTGGTGAATGGCGCGAGCTCCATGCTCTCGGCGATCACCTGGCGACTCTGGGTGCCCACGTAATTCACCGCCAACCCGACGTCGAGGTAGACGTGCGCGAACATCTGGGCCAGGTAGCCGGCCTGCCGGTGGAACGGGTAGTTGTGCAGCAGGAGGACCGGGCAGACATCCTCGGTTGCCCGAAGGAATTCGGTCAGGAGCAGCGGATCCGCGCGATGCAGGTCCAGGTCCGTATCCCCGAACCCGGCATGGATCTGGAGCGGCAGCCCGGTTCGAGCCCCGGCCCACAGGACGTGGCGAAGGAGTACAGGATCCGTCAGCCGTGCCGTGCCGGACGCATCGACCGCGGCGAGCCAGGCGCCGGCATGGACGGCCACGTCGTCGAGCGACGGCGGAGCCGGATCGAAATCCAGCCCGTGTCGATAGGCGACGATCGACTTGAGGCCGACTGCGCCCGGCGCGACCGCGGCGAGAGCGTCGGCGAATGCGGCGCCAAATCCGGCCGCGGATGGGCCCGATCGAGCGACCTGTTCGGCGAGCCCCTCGAGTCGAACGACCGTGCGCACCGGGGCTCCCGCGAGGCGCGCCAATTCGTCGTTGCCGACCAGGCGGTCCGAGTGAAAGCCCGTATCGACGAGCAGCTCCTCGAACCCCGCCGCCGGAAGCAGCGTGGCCGCCACGTCCTCGTTGGTGAGGCCGCGTCGATGGGCCAGGTAGTCGTCTGCCGCAACGCCCACGGGCAGGCCCAGGAGCGGGGCGCACCAGCGCCGAATCGCGATGCCGATCTGGGTATCGAGGCCGGCAGCGTCGGCCGCCGATTGCCGGTCCGACTCGCACGCCATCGCCACGAATTCGCTCGGCTCGACAGGCCCGCGAACGACGCTGTGGACGTGGTGGTCCACGAGCTCGATCTCGGCCAGAAGGTCGTTGACCTCGGGCGAAGGACCGTCGACGACGCTACGGGACGAGAGCAAGGACACGCGCCGGGCTTCCCGAACCATCCTGGAGATTGAGGACGCCGACGAACAGCCAGATGCCGGTCGGCGGCAGGGCCGCAAGGTTGGTCAGACCCTCCAGATGCCAGACGCCACGCGGGTGACTGATCTGGCGGTGGACCGGGAAATCGGTGGCGCTTCCGAGATCGATGCCCAGCGTGTCCACGCCGAGGCCGACCGCATGCCGCTCATCGACGAGGAAGCGCGCGGCGTCGACGCCATAGCCGGGAAAGCGCAGCGGGCCTGGGACGCCGGCATATCGGCCGGGGTCCCGGTTGAATGCCTCCCAGCCGGTCCGCAGGAGCACGATGGAGCCGTCCGCGATGCGGCCGTTACGCGCCTCGAATGCCTCCACCTGCGCGAGCGACAGCGCCCCGTCGGCATCATCCCCGATCTCGGCGCTGACATCGATCATCACGGCCGGGCGGATCAGGGTCCCGGGATCGATCTCGTGGAGCGGGACGGCCCCGTCGACCATGTGGCACGGCGCGTCGAAGTGCGTCCCGGTGTGCTCCATGAACGAGACCCGCCGGTTGTAGAAGCCATCGTGGGCCACGGTGAGAATGACCTCGGCCGTGGGCGCGGGGGCGCCCGGCCACATCACGGTGTCCGATGAAATCGGCTGGGTGAGGTCCACGACGCGCATGTCCTTGATCATCGATCTCTCCTCTGGGGCGGTTCTGGTTCGGTCGGCTTGGCTCAGAAGACCTTGAGATGGGCCCGGCGCGCCATCTCCGGGGTCATGGCGTCGAGGGCATCGCATTCGGACGTCCGGACGGCAACGATGCATCGAGCGAGCAGGTCGCCCAGGCCGCCGAACAGGACGTCGTCGGCCTGCAGATTCCCGAGGGCCTGGCGGAGCGACGTTGGCAGGGGCTGGATGCCGCTTCGGGCCTGCTCGTCGCGCGTCATGGAGGCGGGATCCTTGAGGGCGGGCTCGGGCGGGACGAGGCCACGGCGTATGCCATCGAGCCCGGCAAGGATCAGCCCGCCCAGGGCGAGGTACGGGTTACACGACGGATCGCAGGCCTTCAGTTCCGCGTTGGTCGACTCGGCCTCCCGGCCGCGGAACGGTGAAGCGATCCGGACCGCGCATTCGCGGTTGTCGGGACCCCAGGACACCGTAGAACCGGCCCACGCTCGAGGCTGGAGGCGCTCGTAGGAATTGAAGCTCGGGCAGGTCATCGCAACGAGCGCCGGAAGATGATCGAGGACACCGGCAACGAACTGGCGGCCCGTCTCGGACAGCAGGCGCGGCCCAGCTTCGCCGTCGTACATGAGGTTGGTGGAGCCGTCGAGCGACCAGAGGCTGAAGTGGATGTGGGCACCCGAGCCGACGCCTTCCGCAAACGGCTTCGCCGCGAACGATGCGATGAGCCCGTGTTCGACCTCGGCGACGCCCCGCACGGCATCGCGGAACTTGATCTGGTTGTCCGCCGCGCGCAGGGCATCGGCGTAGCGAATCGCGATTTCCTGCTGGCCGGGGCCGTATTCGTTGATCGACTGCTCGACCTCGAGGTTCTGCGATTCGAGCGCATCGACGATGTCGTCCATGACGAACGCGACCCGGTCCATCCCGATGGACGAGTAGACGGGCCCGTCCTGATACGGCCGGATCTCGCCATCGACATCCTCGGCCAGATAGAACTCGTTCTCGAACGACGCCATGACCCGGATGCCCATCGATCCGGCGTCGGCGATCGCGCGCTTGAGGAAGCTGCGCGTACAGCTGCCCCAGTCCAGCCCATCGTGACCGAGCTGGTCACTGAGCATGGCGGCGGTACGCGGCAGCCATGGAAGGACGGTGTAGGTATCCGGATCGGGCGTGACCCGGATCTCGCCAACCGGCTCCATGCCCTCAAGCGGTACGTACTGCTCGAGCATGTTGACCGCATTCTGGGCCCGGGTCAGCCCGACGCCCTCGCGAATCTTGTTG
>JANMNF010000325.1:0-1886 GCA_031373765.1 Chloroflexota bacterium | reverse complement strand
GGTTCGACCCGACCGGGCTCCGACTGGCAATCTGGATCGCCGATCCGACGGACCCGACCGTCGGCACCCTGCGGCTCATCGTCCTCGATCCGGATACGCTCCAGATCGATCCGAGCTCAGATCCACTCCCGGGCGTCGCAGCCCTTCGCGGCGTCTCGATGGACAAGGGCCGTCTCGCGTGGGTCACGCCGCCCGGCCAGGATGGCGAGGGATCGCACGTCCAGGTGCTCGGCTGGCACGGTCGATCATTCGGTCAGGTCCGGACGATCCAGGCTGACAAGTTGTTCGTGGTTCGCTGAAGGTCCCATCCCGGCGAATCTCGTTGCCCGCTGGCAACGTCGGCCCGAATGCCGTAGATTCGGGGTGTGCGACCTAGCAGAACGGTCGCGATCGCGGCGCTCACCGCCGTACTCGCGCTCGGATCGCTGCCCGGCTTGGTCGGATCTCATGAACCGAGTCCCGATCAGCCGATAACACCGGCAGCATTTCGAGAAGTCATTCTCGTGGCAAACGGCGGTAACGCGACCCCAGTGATCGCAGCCGCCGATCCGGCGTACGCCTCGGCGAGTCGACTCGATGCCAGCTCGACGTTCTCTGAGCCGGTCTCCGTTACCGCCGAGCAGCCGCAGGACCGCGTTGCCCCGAAAGTCCCTGTCGTGCCGGCCGCGTGGGACTGGAAGACGCCGCGCTACAAGGTCACCGGCTACGCGAGCTTCTACGACAACGGGACGACAGCGATGCGGTTGCCGCGCGGCACGATCATCGTGATCTGCGGGGCGAAGGGGTGCATCGATCGCGTGGTCAACGACTACGGCCCCGTGGCCGGCACGGGCCGGGTCATCGACATGTACCGCCCCGACTTCTTCGCGATCTGCGGCTGTGGCTGGTGGTCCGGAACGACCACCGTGACCATCTCCATCTACTGACCGCCGACCGCCCTCGCGCGGTAGACTCCACGGGAACCTTCGAGGACCGGCCATGAGAGCCGGACGACGGGCCCGGAGAGGCCGGAAGGAGAGGAGCCGCCAGTGCCACCTCGCAGCGCCGCGACGCTCAACCGATCCGGGGGTTCCCGGTGACAGGTCGCCGAATCATGACCGCGGAGGAAATCCGCCGGGCAGTGATTCGCATCTCTCACGAGATCGTCGAAAAGCACGCGGGAACGGACGGACTCGTGCTCGTCGGTATCCAGCGCCGCGGTGTTCCCATTGCCCGCCGGCTCGCGGAGGCCATCCTCGCGCATGAGAACGCGACCCTCCTGGTCGGCGCCCTCGACATCACGTTCTATCGGGACGATTTGTCGATGCTCGCCCAGCAGCCGGTGGTCAAGGGTACGGACCTGCCATTCGATGTCACCGGATCCACGGTCGTCCTCGTCGACGATGTTCTCTACACGGGACGAACGATTCGGGCCGCGATGGACGCGCTGATGGAATTCGGACGACCCCAGGCGATCCGGCTGGCCGTCCTTGTCGATCGCGGGCACCGGGAGCTTCCGATCCGGGCCGACCACGTCGGCAAGAACGTGCCGACGTCGCGCGAAGAGCTGGTCCGGGTCCGGATCGAAGAAGTCGATGGTGAGGATGCCGTGGACATCGATCGAGCGCCAGAACCCAGCGACGCGGCGGTTCCCATCCAGTGAACCCCTCCGCCGATCCCGCGCTCATGGCGCCCGACGACGTCGCGGACCTCGCGATCCCGGTTTCGCCGGGACAGCCGAAGACCGCCCCTGCGGGGCGCTGGACGCATCGCCACCTGCTCGATGTGGATGTCCTGTCGGCGGATGACCTCGATCTCGTGATGCAGACATCCGCCAGCATGGCGGAGATCCTGACCCGCGAGATCCCAAAGGTCCCGATGATGCGCGGATGGGGCGTCACGATCCT
>JANMNF010000161.1:0-3226 GCA_031373765.1 Chloroflexota bacterium | reverse complement strand
TTCACCTATCGGAGCACGATCGCCGTGTATGGCGGCGAGTTCCTGCTCGGCGTCAATTCCGACAACCGCGAGGCGACCGGCGCCAAAGCCGGCGACATGTTGGACGTGGACGTCGAGCTCGACACCGCGCCACGCGAGGTGACGGTCCCGGATGATTTCGCCGCGGCCCTCGACCCGCACGCCGAGGCTCGCCGCTTCTTCGACGGCCTGTCCTACAGCGAGCGACGCTGGTTCGTGCTCGGCATCGACGACGCCAAGACGCCCGAGACCCGAGCGCGTCGGATCGACAAGGCCGTCGCTCGCCTGCGCGAGGGTCGCGGCCAGCGCTGAGTTCAGGCGCTGACGGTGACCAGCTCGCGCTCGGCACGGACGATCTGGGCGAGGATCAGCTCGCGCATCCGATCCAGCGCCCCGGCGACGGTGTTGGCCGTCGTTCCGATCTGAGTCAGGTTCGACTTCATCGCGCGGATGGCCTCGAGCTGCTCGCGGATCGCGGTCAGTGCCTCGCCCAGTGCCTCGGCATCGACCTCGGCCTCGTTCTGGCGCAGGCTCGCGAGGGCCAGCAGCCGCGCCAGTCGAACGGCAGCCTCGAGCGTCGAGGTGTCCGGATCAGCTGGATCGACGACGCAGTAGACATCACCGGCACGAACGTCGAACGGCGCGATGCCCGCGGGCGCGTGCTGGGGCGTGAAGACCACCAGGCCAACGGCCGCGTCGCGGTTGGTGCGCGCCTCGCGCAGCTCGTCCCGCATCTCACGACCCGAGACCTTGCGGTCCTTGGCCTCGACGACAACCCGGAGCTCCATGCCGCGCGCAACGGCAGGATCCAGGGTCAACACGAAGTCGCCCTTCTTGGATCGGCCCGAGTCCCCCGCCTCGGTGCCAGTTCGCTCAAGCAGGTCATTCGCGCCGCGGGCGATGTCCCCGAGCATGCCCTCCAGGAGGGCCTCGAAGTCGGCGCCCTTGGCCGAGGACTTCGCCCGTTCGCCGGCCCGGGCCGCGCCCGCGGCCTCGATGGCGATCAGCTTCTCTTCGATGGCCTTGAACCCGGCGGCAACCTCGCCGCGGAACTGGTGGAGCGGCGAGCCCATCCGGGTCGGGTCGAGGAGCGTGGCGAGGCGCGAGGCGTCGCCATCGAAGTACGAATCGAGCATCGCGGACATCTTGCCGATCGCAGAATCGCGGCGCTTCGGGTCGAACAGCTCCGTGACCATGGACTGGAGCTTGCCGCGATCGCCCAGGAACGTCTCGAGCGTCCGCGGCAGGCGTCCATCGCCGTCCCCGAAGTTCGAGCGGAGGACCTGCTCGAGTGCCTCGGCGGCACGATCATTCGCGGTCCGGTTCTGCTCCGCGAACCGATCGAACTCGGACCGTACGGCATCGAGATTCAGGGTCACGCCCACGCTCTGAAGGGCGGTAAGACCAATGCGCAGGGCCCGCTCAACCACGAGTGGGCGCTCGAGCTCAGGCTGGCCGGCGAGCCATGCGGCCTGGCCCGGATCCACGAGGGTCATCCGGTCGATGAGGATCCGCTCCCCGTCGATGCGAATCGACGGGTCCGGGCGGGACGGCAGCGAGACGATTCGTGCTTCCATGCCCGCATCATCGGGGCCTCGCGTGACAGCTAGCGTGTCACAGCCCGCCGGACCAACGAAAAGTCCGTTCGAATGCCCTCGAGGGGCATCACCGCGGCGGGAGTCGGCCCAGCCCTTCGATCGAACGGGCGGTCAGCTGCCCCGGTACGTCGTCATCGAGAACGGCGAGAGCAGCAGCGGCACGTGATAGGACCGCGTGACGTCGTCGATCTTCAGGTCGAGCGACATCTTGCGGAAGAACCGATCGTCGGCGGGCCGCGGGCCACGGATGCCACCGAGATTGAATTCGAGTCGATAGACGCCCGGCGACATCGGCCGCTCGAGGAGATCGCGGATCCGCCCGTCGCCATCGGTCAGCGCCTGGGTCAGGCGGATCGGTCGATCGTCCTCACCCAGCTTGTACAGACTCACGTGAATCCCGCCTGCGGGCAGGCCGGTCTGGGCGTCGAGGACGTGGGTCGAGATCGTCGGCCCGGACGGGGCGGCACTCGGCGGCAATGAATCCACCACGGGGTCCGGCGCTGGGGGTGTTCCCGAGTCGGTGCTGGACACGTATCCTCCGGGGCATGGGAAATCTTTCGATCACGGTCGGCGACGACCTCCACTTTAGCGCCCGGTGGGAGCCCGCTGCTCCCCAGACCATCGAAGCCATCCGGCGGATGCTGCCGATCGAGAGCCGGCTCATCCACTGCCGCTGGTCCGGCGAATCCACGTGGATCCCGTACGGCGACTTCCGCCCGGGAATCGATTACGAGAACCACACCTCGCATCCGGCGCCCGGCATGCTCGCGATGTATCCGGGCGGGATCAGCGAGTGCGAGATCTTCTTCCCGTACGGCGCCTGCACAACGGCATCGAAGGTCGGCCAGCTGGCCGCCAACCACTTCGCCTCGATCATTCCCGACGATGGCTGGGACGACCGCCTGCGCAAGGTCGGCCGGCGCGTCCTATGGGACGGCGCCCAGCGGATCGTGATCACCGAGGGCGCGTGAGGTGGACATGAGCGGCGGACTCTTCCTCATCGTGGGCGGCCTGATCGTCGCCGTCATTGCGGCGATCCTCATCTGGGTCGTGATGGATTCGAAGCGCGGCGGGTGACGGGCCTTCTGGTTCGTGGCGGGACCGTCGTCACCGCGACGGGATCCCGGCGGGCGGACATCGCGATCAGCGACGGCCGGATCACGACGATCGACGCGGATCTGGGTGCGCTGGCCGCGTCGGCCCACGAGGTCGTGGATGCGACCGGGCTGCTCGTCCTGCCAGGGGTCGTGGACGCGCACACGCACACGCGCGTCGGCACGGACGCGGAGCCGGACCGGTTCTTCCAGGATTCCGTGGCCGCCGCGTTCGGTGGCACGACGACGTTTCTCGCCTTCAACAACCCGGGCACGGGATCGTCTCTGGCGGCCGAGCGATCTCTGCTCGTCGGGCTCCGGGAGTGGCGCGCGGCCACGAACGCGGACAGCGCCGTGGACTACGCGGTCAGCCTGGCGATCTCCGGGCGCATGGACGACCCGATCGCCGAGCTGCCGGCGATGGTCGACGCCGGGGTCTCCACGGCCAAGGCATTCATGGTCTTCGACTTCCGGCTGGACGACGTCCGCCTGTTCGAGGCGATGGGCGTGCTCGGC
>JANMNF010000113.1:0-15975 GCA_031373765.1 Chloroflexota bacterium | reverse complement strand
CCGCGGCGTAGTACCCGGCGCTGCCACCGTAGGCGAGGATCTCGCCGGTCCGATAGTCGATCACGGCCGAGGCCGCATTGTGGATATCCCGGTCTCGGAGATCGTTGATCCAACCCCAGTCGGCCTCGGGAATGCCGAGCGTCCGAAGGGTTCGATTCGTATTCGAGAAGTTCGGAGCCCGGCCGGCCGCGATCAGCCACTTATCGACGACCTGCTGCATGTTCCAGTCGATGCTCGTGATGATCTTGAAGCCGCCGGTGTCGACCTGCTCACAGGTGTCCGCGGTTTCCTCGCCACACAGGATGACACCGAGCTGGTGGCGGACCTGCCAGACGAAGTGGGCCGCCTTCCACGGCGTCGAGCCCTGGCGGGACAGAATGACCGGATCCTTCTTGGCCGCCTCGTATTCTTGGATCGTGTGCTGATCCTTGGACAGGACGCTGCGCGTTTCCATCAGGTCGAGGACCTTGTTCCGTCGGATGACGATGTCGGCACTTGCGGGCACGACCAGCTGGATACTCGCTGCGGGGCACTCATCGCCTTCGACGATCGTTACGGCGCAGATCGACTCCGCGTTCCTGACGAGGTCGAACTGCGTGGGAGACTGGGGAATCGCCGCGAGGATCGCGACTTCGGCGAGGGTCAGGTCCGAGAGGGACTTGTTGAAGTACCCCTTGGCCGCCGCGGCGACGCCATAGCTCTGATTCCCGTAGAAGTTCTGGTTCAGGTACGCGGTGATGATCTGTTCCTTCCCGACTTCATCGGGGAAGGCCTGGGTCAGGCGAATGGACTGGATGATCTCCCGGATCTTGCGTTCATACGTCGACCCGGAGAACGCGGCCTCGGGCAGGAGGCGGGCCCGGACCAGCTGCTGGGTGATCGTCGAACCGCCACGCGGTCGGCCCTGGAGCGTGTCGATCGTCGCAGACAGGAACCCGCCGAGATCGAACCCCGGATTGCTCCAGAAATCCTTGTCCTCGACGGACGTGGTGGCGTCGAGGAGTTCGGGCGGGATCTGATCGAAGGTGACCAGTTCACGCTTGCGTTCGCCGAAACGCGCCAGTTCGACGGTCCCGGTCCGGTCGTAGACGATGGACGGTTGATCGAAGCCAAGGTCCGCGAACGCCTTCGCCGGGTCGGGGAGATCGCGGCTGTAGTACGCGTACGCGCTGACCGCGCCGATGAAGCCCGCCCCGCCGAGGGCAAGGAAGCTGGCGAAGAGAAGGATCGGGATGGCGAGCGCCGCGCGAGTTGCGGTACCGCCTCCACCGCGACCACGTCGCGCGGCGCCGGTGCGGCGGTGGCGCTGACGCCGGTTGAGACTGGTCTGCATATCGGCCGCGACGATACCATAGGCTCCGTGGAGGACCTTCCCCCTGTACCGGTGCATCCCGTGACGCCTCGTCATCCGGCGCTGTGACGTCGTTCGACCCCGGCCCCGCCGGGCTCCTCGACGAGCTGCGCTGGCGCGGCATGTTCCACGCTGCCTCCGACGGACTGGAGGCGCGTCTGGCCTCGGGGCGACCGATCGCCGGCTACAACGGCTTTGATCCGTCCGGTGCGTCGCTCCACATCGGCAGCCTCGTTCCGATCTTCGGGCTGATCCACTTCCAGCGCCATGCTGGGCGGCCGGTCGCGCTCGTCGGTGGGGGGACCGGCATGATCGGTGACCCGTCCGGACGTTCGTCGGAACGGAACCTGCTCGACCACGACACGCTTGCCGCCAACGCCGAGTCCATCCACGCCCAGCTGGAACACTTCCTCGATTTCTCGGGACCCCGCGGCGCAGTGATGGTGAACAACCTCGAATGGCTCGAGTCGATGACGATGATCGAGTTCCTGCGGGACGTCGGGAAGCACTTCACGATCCCGTACATGCTCGCCAAGGACTCCGTCCAGGTGCGCCTCGACAAGGGCCTGTCGTACACCGAGTTCAGCTACATGCTCCTCCAGTCGGCCGACTTCGCGCACCTGCGCCGGACGATGGATGTCGAGATGCAGATGGGCGGCGCAGATCAGTGGGGCAACATCACCGCCGGCCTCGAGTTGATCCGTCGTACGTCGGGCGGCTCGGAGGACGTCGGCACGGCTGAGGCGGGCCGTGGCACACCTTTGGATCCAGGCGCGAGCGGCACCGGGACCGCCTTTGGCCTGGCCTATCCGCTCCTCCTGACGGCGTCCGGGGCGAAATACGGCAAGTCCGTCGAGGGTGATTCGATCTGGCTCGATCCCAACCGGACGTCGCCCTATGCCTTCTACCAGCATTGGCTGACGACCGACGACCGCGATGTCGGTGTCTACCTGCGCTGGTTCACGACGATGGCTCCCGATGAGATCGAGGGCCTTGAGGCCGAAATGGCGGAACGCCCAGGCGCGCGGGCGGCCCAGAAGGCACTTGCGCTCGATGTCACCGCACGCACCCATGGCGCGGACACGGCCCGTCAGGTCGAGTCGGATTCCGCTGTCCTCTTCGATCCGGAACCGATTCGCGATCCGGCTGTCCTCGAACGTCTGTGGCGGAGCGTCGGCGGGTTCACGGTGGAGCCGGGAGCCGCATCTGGTGCGGCAGCCGCACTTGCCTCGGCCGGCGTCTTCGCATCAAACGGCGAGGCCCGCAAGATGATCCAGAACGGTGGCCTGACGATCAACGGCGAACCGATTCGCGATCCGGCGGCGGCGATGCCCACCCCGATCGACGGAACCTGGTGGGAGGTCCGGATCGGCAAGCGCCGACGTGAGATCGGCCGCCTCGGCCGGTAACCCGACCGGACTCAGCCGGAGTGGCGGCGCTTCAGCGTATCGATGACGACGCTCGGGTCTAGATCTCGCTCAGCGAGCAGCACGAGTGTGTGAAACAGGAGATCTGCGGCTTCGCCAGCCAGGGCATCGGTAGTAGCCGTTCGATCCTGACCCGATGACGCGGCTGCTGCGTCGTCCTTCGCGGCCATGAGGACCTCGGTTGCCTCCTCGGTCACCTTGCGTGCGGTAGCGTCGACGCCGGCATCGAGCAGAGACGTCGTGTAGGAGCCCTCGGGTCGCTCAGAACGGCGGCGCTCGATGGTCCCCCAGAGCGTTTCGAGCCACGCGAAATCCTGGGTCGGCGCGGCCTCTGGGCTCGTCGGTGCGCCGGCGGCATCGAAGCAGCTCCGCGTGTCTCGATGACACGTCGGCCCGTGCGGGCGAACCGTCGCGAGGATCGAGTCGGCGTCGCAATCGAGGTCGAGACGCACGAGATGCAGGACGTTCCCGCTGGTCTCGCCCTTGCGCCAGAGTCGGCTTCTGGAACGGGAGTGGAAGTGCATCAAGCCGGTGGAGATCGTCGCCGCGAGCGATTCCGCGTCGGCATAGGCGAGCATCAGGACGCGCCCATCAACCTCGTCCTGAACGACCACGGGCACGAGGCCGTCGGCGCCAAAGCGTGGCGCGACGCTCCGCTGCGGCGCGGTCACGCGGCCACCCCGTCGGTCAGGCGCACCGGGAGTCCCGCCTCGGCCAATGCTCGCTTCACGTCGCCGATCGAATGGATTCGGCGATGGAACACCGACGCAGCCAGAAGGGCATCAACTCCACCGTCCTTGACGGCGGCCACGAAATCGGCCGGGCCGGCAGCGCCGCCTGAGGCGATCACGGGCACGCTGACGCGGCTCGTGATCTCGTGGAGTAGGGCGTTGTCATACCCCGTCTGTGTTCCGTCGCGGTCGATGGAGGTGATGATCAGCTCTCCGGCGCCCAGTTCCGCAGCGCGGATGGCCCACGCAACCGCGCCCAGTCCAGTGATGTCCCGCCCGCCACGGACCATGACTTCCCAACTCCCGATCTCCGAATCCGTCGCTTCGACCCGGCGCGCATCGACGGCGATGACGACGGCCTGGCGCCCAAAGGCGCGGGCGCACTCCGTGATCAGCGTCGGATTGGACACGGCGGCGGTATTGAGGGCCACCTTGTCAGCTCCGGCACGAAGGACCTGGCGCATGTCCTCGACAGTCCGGACCCCGCCTCCGACGGTCAGCGGGATGAACGCCCGGCGGGCCGTCCGTTCGACGATGTCCAGGAGCGTGCCCCGACCCTCAGGTGCCGCCCCGATATCCAGGAAGACAAGCTCATCGGCACCTTCGGCCGCATAGCGTGCCGCGAGTTCAGGCGGATCGCCCTCATCGACAAGGTCCACGAAGCGTGTGCCCTTGACGACGCGCCCGTTCGCGACGTCGAGGCACGGAATGACCCGCCGACAGAGCACCTCAGTCGCCCCCTGCTGTTCCGCCGGCGCCGACCGGGCTCCGTTCCGCTCCGGCACCGGCCGCAAGCGCCGTCGCCCAGCGGGTGAAATTGCCGAGGATCCGGAGACCCGTGCCGCCACTGCGCTCGGGGTGGAACTGAACGCCCAGGACGTTGCCGTGGTCCACTGCCGACACGAACCGCGACCCGTGCTCGGTTTCGGCGAGGGTCACAGCGTCTGCGGTTGCGCCCTCGGGCCGTCCGGCGTAGGAGTGGACGAAGTAGAGATCCGCGGCCTGATCAATCCCGGTGAACAAGGGATGATCGCGGCGGCGTTCGACCTGGTTCCAGCCGATATGCGGCAGCGTTGGGGCATGCTCGATGAGGACCGAGCGCCCCGGGATAACACCGAACGTCGCGGCGCCGTCCTCATCGCTGGCATCGAACAGGAGCTGGAGACCGAGGCAGATCCCGAGGTAGGGACGGCCGAGCGCGATCCAGCGCAGGACTGGATCGATGAGATCGGCGCGGTTCAGGCGGTCCATCGCCGGTCCGGCCGCGCCGACGCCCGGAACCACGACCGCCTCGGCATCGAGGAGGTCACCCGGACCAGTGGCAATGCGGACCTCGGCCCCGACGAACGTCAGTGCCTGCTCGATGCTCACCAGATTGCCGGCGCCGTAGTCGACGACGGCAACCTTGAGGCCACCGCGAGATTGACCGGAACTCATCCGAGCGAGCCCTTTGTCGAGGCAACGCCGGTCCGTCGCGGATCGGGTGTGCAGGCGGAGCGAAGTGCCCGCGCGAGGGCCTTGAACGAGGCTTCGGCCACGTGGTGGTCGTTCCGGCCGGTGCCCTTGACGTGCAGCGTCGCGCCGGCCGTGCGTGCGAACGCCTCGAGCGCATGCTCGATCAGTTGCGTGGACAGGGCACCGATGCGTTCGCTCCGGAACGGCAGGTCGATGACGCCATACGGGCGGCCTCCGAGGTCGATCACGGCCGTCGCGATGGCCTCGTCCATCGGCACGGACGCGTCACCGAAGCGCTGAATGCCGGCTCGATCGCCAAGGGCCGATGCGAGTGCGGACCCAAGAACCAGTGCGACGTCCTCGACCGTGTGGTGGTCGTCGACGTCGAGATCACCGCGCGCTTCGATGCGGATGTCGATCAGCGAGTGATGGGCGAGCGACGTGAGGAGGTGGTCATAGAAACCGATGCCCGTCGCGATCTCAGCCGTTCCCTGGCCATCGAGCGCGACGCGGACCGTGATGTCGGTTTCGCGAGTTGTGCGACGGACCGCCGCCAGGCGCTGGCCCGACTCGATGACCTCGAGCGATCCAAGCGGCGTCGTCATGCGGTCTCCTCCAGTGCGATGGTCGCTGCGGCGGCAAGCAGGCGATCGTTTTCGGCGGCGCTCCGGATCGTGATCCGGAGGCAATGTGCGAGCGGATGTCCCGCGCCGAACGTCCGTGGGACAAGGCCGTATGCCAGCAGTGCCTCGGCAACCGCGGCCGCACGGACGTCGGTCCCGAAGTCCACGAGGACGAAATTCGTGACGGACGGTCGGACGATCCAACCGACCTCGGTCAGGCCGCCGCTGAGGCGCGCGCGTTCGCCCGCGACCCGCTCGAGATTGCCGGCAAGAATGTCCTCATCGAGCAGCGCCTCGGTCACGATGTGGACCGACGGAACCGCCACCGAGCCCGGTGGTCGGTACGGGGCGAGCTTCGCAATCACATCCGGGTGCGCGAGCGCAAAACCCACCCGCAGACCGGCGAGGGCATAGGCCTTGCTCGCGGTCCGGATCACGATGAGGCGGGGATACGCGGCCATGAGGCCAACCTCGGAGCGACCGACGAACTCGGCGTAGGCCTCGTCGAGGACGACGATCGGAGGCTCGATGGCGGTCTCCGCAACGTCGTTGAGCAGGCCGTTGAGCAGGGTTTCGATGGCGCCCGTCGGTTCGGGCAGGCCCGTCGGGTTGTTCGGGCTGCACAGCCAAACGACATTGGACCCACGCGCGGCGGCCCGGACGGCGGCTCCGTCCATCGCGAACCCTTGCGCCGCATCCATGCGAGGGACGGCCCTGACCTCAGCGCCGCGCTGCTCGGTGTCGACCCGATACATCGCGTAGGACGGGGTCGGGATGACGGCGGAACCACCGGCGGGCAGGAAGGCCTTCGCGATGAGATCGAGGATCTCGTCCGCGCCGGCACCCACGAGGACCTGGTCACGAGTGACGCCATAACGCGCCGCGGCCGCCTCGGACAGGCGTCGATAGTCGGACGGTGGGTACTCGGAGATGGGCCGATCGAAGGCATTCGATGTGAGCAGGCGGATCGCCAGATCGGGTGGGGCAGGGGAGGTGTTCAGGTCGAACCGGGCGACCTGGTCGATCGGGACGCCGTAGCGGGCCGAGACTTCCTCATCGGTCGCTTCCCAGGTGTATCCGGCCGGCGCCACCGGGGAGGTGAAGGACACGGGCGTCGGGCTCATCCGGAGATCGCTTCGGTTGGTGTGGCGGAGTCGGACGCGGGCTCGGAGTCGGGGCCGGCCGCGGCCCCTGCGGACTCAGTCGAGAACCGCATTTCGACGGCGTCGCGATGCGCGAAGAGGCCCTCGGCGGTGGCGAGCGCCCCGATCGTCGGCCGAAGCAAGGCGAGACCCTCACGACTGATGCGCTGCACCTGCATGAACTTGCCGTAGGTCTCGACGGCCAACGGCCCGCAACCACGAGCCAGCCCGCCCGTCGGCAGGACGTGGTTCGCGCCGGTCGCATAGTCGCCGGCGGATTCAGGCGCCCACGGGCCGACGAATACGGACCCCGCGTTCCGTACGGCCCGGACGGCTGCTTCCAGGTCTGGCACGTCGATGGACAGGTGCTCCGGGGCATAGGCGTTGGCAATCGCCACGGCCGTCGGCACATCCGAAACGAGGATGATCCGGCCGTGCCGCGTAAGGGATTCACGCAGAACGGCCGCTCGCGGCGCGTTGGTGACCCGGGCCCGAACGGCCTGTTCGACGGCGAAAGCGAACGCGGCGTCGGTCGTGACCAGCAAGGCGGGCGAATCGGGACCGTGCTCGGCCTGCGTGAGGAGGTCGGCGGCCACGCGATCAGGGTCCGCAGGAGGCGTAGCGATGACCATGCCCTCGGACGGACCGGCCGGGAGATCGATGGAGACGCGTCCGGCGAGCTCGAGCTTCGCGGCGGTCACCCAGGCATTGCCCGGTCCCACGATCAGGTCGACCGACTCGCTGTCGAGGTCGGCAAGCCCGAATGCGAGGGCCGCGATGGCCTGAGCGCCTCCTGCCACGATGACGGCGTCCACCCCGAGTACGCCAGCCGTTCCGAGAAGGACGGGATCGACAACGCCATCAGATGCAGCGGGGGTGGCAACCACGATCGATGAAACGCCGGCCACCTGGGCCGGCACGACCGTCATGATCAGGCTCGATGGGTAGGCCGCGCCGCCGCCGGGGACATAGGCTCCAACCCGCGCGACAGGTACCCACCGACGTTCGATGTCGACACCCGGGACGATGGAGGTCAGCGTGTCCTTGGGGCGCTGTGTCGCGGCGAACCGGCGGACGTTTGCGATGGCCGCGTCGAGTGCCGCGCGAACGGTCGGGTCGAGGTTGGCCGCGGCCCGTGCAAGCTCGTCGCCACGAATGACGAGACGCCCGTCGGCCGCGCCGCCGCCAAAGCGCTGGTTGCACTCGACGACATCGCGCGAGCCGCCCTGCTCGACGGTTTCGAGGATCGCCCGAGCCCTGTCACGGATCGCCTGGTCGGGCACGGCACCGCGACGTGCGAGCGCACGGATCCGCGGGTCATCGACAGCGGCGGCGCCCAGGGTCCGGAGATCGAGGCGGGTGAGGGCCAAGTCCGCCACGACCCCGCGCAGGCTGGTCACGGGACGATCTTCTCGATCGGGAGGACGAGGATTCCGGATGCGCCCGCTGCCTTGAGCCGCGGCAAGAGGGCCCACACATCGTCCGCACCGACAACGGAGTGAATGGCGATCATCCCCGAGTGGGCGAGGGGGATCACGGAGGGGGATTCGAGGCCGGGGAGAAGCGCTTCCAGCTGAGCGAGTCGATCGGCCGGGGCGTTCATCATCACGTACTTGCGATCGCGCGCGGCGATGACGGCGCCGATCATCGTGTCCAGGGCTTGGACCTCGTCATCGCGACCCTGATCGATCGTCGGGCTCGTGACGAGGACGGCCTCTGACTCCAGAACGTCTTCGATAGGGCGCAGGCCGTTCATTGCCAGGGTCGAACCCGTCGATACGAGGTCCACGATCGCCTCGGCCAGCCCAAGACGCGGGGCCACCTCGACCGCACCCGATAGAGCGATGACGTCGATGGCGATCCCGCGGCGCTCGAAGAATTCGCGGGCAACGCGCGGATGTGCCGTGGCGACTCGGTGCCCGGCGAGGTCCTCCGTCCGCTGGATCTCACTGTCGGAGGGAACCGCAACCGCGAGGCGACATCGCCCATATCCGAGGTTGCGGGCAATGGCGAGGGTCGAACCGGTCTCGGCGAGCAGGTCCGCCCCGGTGATTCCGAGATCGGCGACACCGTCGTTCACGAATTCGGGGACATCGGCCGCCCGTACGAACAAGATGTCGAGGGCGAAGTTCTGGACGCGCGCGACCAGACTTCGGTCGTGCTCATCGAAAAGCAAGCCTGCGCCGTGAAGCAGGGCCAGGCTCGGTTCGACGAGCCGGCCCTTGTTTGGAACGGCCAGGCGAATCCGCTCGCGAATCAACGCGTGCCCATTCGATCGAGCATCAGGCGATAGCCGCCTTCGCCGTGACGTAACCACGACGCGATCCGGGTGATGGTTGCGGTGCTCGCACCCGTGCGCGATGAAATATCCGCGTAGTGCAGCCCCTGGTCCAGAAGGCGCGCGACGCTCCAGCGCATGCCGAAGTCGCGGATCTCGCCGAGCGTGCATAGATCCCGGAAGAAGCTCTCCGTCTCGTCGGGAGTTTCCAGGCGGAGGATCGCGTCGAAGAGCGCCCGCGCTTCGGGCGTTCGCCAGGAGTCGTCTGCAGTCATGTCGGTACCTCGCGGGTGGCGGTTCGTGGCGGGTGGCGGAGTGGCAGGTGGAGGTCAGCGCCCAGTGGCAGGTGGCAGGTGGCAGGTGGTGGCGAGCGCCCATGCGGCGAGCACCCATGCGCCAACTCGCACCATGATAGCGTGTTAGCGTAGTAATACAATAGCAGCGCTCTCAAACTTTCGCCGTACCCCCTGTGTAGGAGTCCCGTGCCCGCAACGAACGGCTCGCCGCAACTCCATCCGCAAGCTCCTTTTCAGGTGGTTCCGGCCATAGACCTGTTAGGTGGGCGAGTAGTGCGTCTTGAGCAAGGCGAATTCAGCCAGCAGACAACGTTCTCCGATGATCCAGGCGCCATCGGCCGGAACTTCGTCGACGTCGGGGCGACCTGGTTGCACGTGGTCGATCTCGATGGGGCGCGGACCGGGAGTCCGAGCCACGGGTCCGCAATCGGGTCGATCCTCTTGGCGACGACTGGATCGTCGACATCAGTGGAAGTTGCGGGCGGCCTGCGAACGGCTGAGGCCTGCGCATCGGTCCTGGCGGCCGGCGCGGCGCGCGTCGTCGTTGGCACAAGCGCGCTTGCAGATCGAGGGTTCGCGGCAGGGTTGGTCGCGGCGCATGGTCCCGAGCGCGTCGCGGTGGCCCTCGACGTTCGTGACGGCCGGGCGGTCGGGCATGGTTGGGTCGGCGGGGAGGCTGGGATTGAATTGGAGCGAGCGCTGGGGTCCCTGCTCGATGTGGGAGTGGTGTGGTTCGAGGTCACGGCCATTGATCGGGACGGCATGCTTGGTGGGCCGGATCTCGCGTTACTCGAGCGGTCCATGGCGGACCCGCGCGCTCGGATCATCGCGTCCGCTGGGATTGCCTCCGTTGCGGATCTTCGCGCCGTACGGGACCTCGGATGTGCCGGCGCCATCGTGGGGCGCGCCCTCTACGACGGAACGCTGGATCTGGCAACCGCGTTGCGGGAATTGGCGAGCGATGAAGAGGTCGGGAGGTAGGGTCGGCGCGGCACGGTGCCGGGCCCCGGATCTCGTGCCTCAAGCTCGCTTTCCTGCCACTTCGACACGGGTGGTCGACAAGGCACACTTTGGCGTGGCTCGCAGCCCGTTGACGCACAGATCCACGCTCACCTACCGATATGTTGGGCTCGAGTCGCTCGTTTCTGGCCCAGATTCCGTGCCCTACCGACCCGGGGTGTCGAGATGGCAGGAAAGGGGGTGTGAGACCTGGCGAACCCAGCCAGAGTCTCTGCCTCGCCGACCCGGGGTGTCGAGATGGCAGGAAAGGGCCCCTCGCGCGACGGCCCCTCGCGCGCCGCCCGCCGCCGGCCCTCCGCGTCCCTCCGCCGCCGCCCGCCGCGTCCCCGAACCCCGCCCCGGACCGGTCACCGAACCTCAGTGGCCGCCGGCGGCCTCGGTGTGCTTGCGGTGGTCTTCGATCACCTTCTCGGCAAGATGGGCCGGAACGTCGTCGTAGTGGTCGAGGGTCGCGCTGAACGTGCCGCGGCCACCGGTGATCGACCGGAGCTCCGTGGCGTAGGAGAACAGCTCGGCCTGCGGGACGTTGGCCGTGATGACCTGCGTCCCGTCCTTCACATCGAGGCCGAGGACGCGGCCCCGGCGACCATTCAGATCCCGGTTGACCTCGCCCATGTAGACCTCGGGGATACGGACTTCGACGGTCATGATCGGCTCGAGCAGGGCCGGCTTTGCCTGATGAACACCTTCCTTGAGGGCCATCGATGCCGCGATCTTGAAAGAAAGCTCGTTGGAATCGACGTTGTGGAACGAGCCGTCGTACAGCGTGGCCTTGAAATCGGACAGCGGGTAGCCGGCCACGACGCCCTCGGCAGCCGTCTCGCGGATGCCCTTCTCGATGCCCGGGAAGAACTGCTTGGGAACGGACCCGCCGACAACGCGTTCGGCGAACAGCACCCCGGCGCCCGGATTTGGTTCGAGCTCGATCCACACGTCGCCGAACATCCCGTGGCCGCCGGTCTGCTTCTTGTAGCGACCGTGGACCTGAATCTTTCCGCGGATCGTTTCGCGATAGGGAACGCGCGGCGTCTTGGTGATGATCGCGGATCCGAACTTGCGCTTGAGGCGCTCGATGATCACCGCGGTGTGGGCTTCGCCCATCGTGACCAGGACCTGCTCGCCGGCGTCGCTCCGCTCGAGGCGGGCGGTTGTCTCCTCCTCCAGCATCCGTTGGAGGGCCGGGCCCATCTTGTCAAGGTCGGCCTTGGTCTGCGGCTCGATCGCGACCATCAATGTCGGCGTCGGGAAGGACAGCGCGGCGAGCGTGAGGGGTCGCTCCTTCGTGCTGAGCGTATCGCCAGTTGCGGTCGCAGAGAGCTTGGCCACGGCGCCGATCTCGCCGGCCTTGAGTTCGCCGATCGCTTCCTGCTCCTTGCCATGAAGCAGTAGCAACTGGCCGATGCGCTCGTCGGCGTCATGGTTGCCATTCCACACGTGCGACTGCGAGTGGAGCGTGCCGGACAGCACTCGGAGGTAGGTCAGGCGGCCAACGAACGGGTCAGCGGCGGTCTTGAAGACGCGGACAAGGAGGGGGCCATCCGGGTCAGGGGTCGCCTGGACCGAGATCCCGCCCTTGTCGGTGGGAACGGCCGCCGGCTCATCGGCCGGCGAGGGCAGATATCGAATGAACGCATCGAGGAGGGCCCGGAGGCCGATGCCGATGTTGGCGCTGCCGACGAGTACCGGAGCAAGCACCGATTCCTTGACGCCTTTTCGAAGACAGGCCTCGAGCTCGGCATCGGTGATCTCGACCCCCTCGAGATACTTGGTCAGGACGTCGTCATCGGCTTCGGATGCCGCTTCGAGCAGCTGGTCTCGACGTCGTGCCACCTCCTCCTGGAGATCGATCGGGATCTCGATCTCGGCATCCTTCGTGCCGTCCCAGCGGTACGCACGACGATGGACGAGATCCACGTAACCGCTGAACGTGTCCGCGGCTCCGATCGCGATTTGCAGCGGCGCGACCTTGTTCCCGAAGGCGGCGCGCAGCGCATCGAGGGCAGCCGTTGGATCGGCATTCTCCCGGTCGCACTTGTTGATGAAGAAGCATGTCGCGGTGTTGGTGGCCCGCGCCAGAGCGACCGCGTTCTCCAGGCCCGCCTCGACGCCGCCGGACGCATCCATCACCAGAAGCGCCCCGTCGGTGGCGTGGAACCCGGACACGACTTCAGCTGCAAAGTCCAGGTAGCCGGGCGTGTCGAGGATCGTGATTCGTGTCCCGTCCGTCTCGAACGTAGCGACCGCGAGGCTCAGCGATTCCCGACGCTTCTGTTCCTCGGGTTCGAAGTCGAGATGCGACGTTCCGTCATCGACGCGGCCGAGTCGTGGGATTGCACCGGCTCGAAAGAGCAGTTGTTCGCCCAGCGTTGTCTTGCCGGAACCGGCATGGCCGGCCAGGACAACGCTTCGAATGTGGGGCAGGTCGACGTTCTTCATGGTCATGAACGGTCGGTCCTCTCTGCTGGCGATTGATCGAAGCAGGCCGCGGAGGGGCGCGCCGCGGGCGGTCTGGCCATCATAGTCCGGTATACTCCCGCCCGATGTCAGGTCATTCGAAGTGGTCCACGATCAAACGCGCCAAGGGTGCCAACGACGCGAAGCGCGGGGCACTCTTCACCAAGGTCGCCCGCGAGGTGATGGTCGCGGCTCGCGCCGGCGGCGGTGACCCGGACGCGAACTTCCGCCTCCGCCTGGCGATGGACAAGGCTCGCAGCGTCAACATGCCGCTCGACAACATTAAGCGCGCCATCGAACGGGCCACGGGTTCCGGCGAGGGCGAGCAGTACGAGGAGATCGTGTACGAGGGCTACGGCCCGGGCGGCGTCGCGATCCTCGTCGAGGCAGCGACCGATAACCGCAACCGGACCGCGTCGGACGTGCGATCGATGTTCGCGAAGGCCGGCGGCCAGCTCGCGGGCAGCGGCGCGGTGGCCTGGCAATTCGAACCACGCGGCCTGATCTCGATCCCTGCCGGGCGGCTCGACCCCGATGAGATTGCCCTGACCGCGATCGATGCCGGTGCGGCCGATGTCGATACGTCGGATCCGAGTGTCATCGAGGTCTACACGGAGCCCGCGGACCTCGAACGTGTCCGGACGGCCATCGAAGCCGGCGGGATCGCCGTTGAGTCGGCGGAATCGACGATGATCGCGAAGCAGACGGTCGAGCTCGATGCGCATCGGGCGCGCCAGAACCTGCGCCTCATCGAGAACCTCGAAGACCTCGATGACGTCCAGCGCGTGACCGCGAACTTCGATATCCCCGAGGACGTCTTCGCCGAGCTCGCCGGATGATCGTCCTGGGGATCGACCCAGGAACTGCCGCGCTCGGATGGGGCGTCATCGACCGGACCGGCGGAACGCTTCGCATGATCGATGTTGGCTGCTTCGAAACGAGTTCATCGCTTGGCCTGCCGGTGCGGCTCCTTGCCATCCATCGATTCCTGACCGAGCTGATCGCCCGCCACAATCCGGACATCGTTGCCGTGGAGCGGCTGTTCTTCTCGCGCAATGCCCAGACCGCGTTTGCCGTGGGCCAGGCGCGTGGGGTCGTGCTGCTCGCTGCGGCGGAGGCGGCTCGGACCATTCGGGAGGCGACCCCGAACGAGGTCAAGCTCGCGGTCACGGGTTCCGGGAGTGCCGACAAGGAACAGGTCGGCCGGATGGTGGCCGTATGCCTGGAGCTGCGTGCGGTACCGCGGCCTGATGACGCCACCGATGCGCTCGCGATCGCGATCTGGGCCGCCAACAGCGAGCGGTCTGACGGGCGGGAAGTGCCTGGTTCGTCGGTCATGGACCGGGCTGCGGTCGCTCCGATGGCTCAGGGGGAATCCTCGTACGACCGCGCGGTGCGCGAGGCGGTTGCCCGCGAGCGCAGGGCCGCCGAGGCGCCGGTTCGCCAGGCGGGGACCCCGGTTCGCAAGGCCGGGACACGCTCGTGATCGCATCTGTCGACGGCATCGTCGGGACAGTTGCCGTTGATTCCCTGGTCATCGAGGTCGGCGGGATCGGCTATCGCGTGTATGCAGCACCTGCCGTGCTCGCGACGGCTACGCCGGGTGGCCGTCTGAAGCTCCACACCTATCACCTGGTTCGCGAGGACCAGCAGGCGCTATACGGCTTTCGATCCGTGGACGAACTCGGGTTCTTCAACCTCTTGCTGACCGTCACGGGCGTCGGTCCCAAGGTTGCCCTCGCGATCGTTGGCAGTCGCCCGACCGCGGAGCTCCAGATCGCCATCCTCCAGCAGGATCAGGCGGTGCTGGTCTCGATACCCGGGATCGGCAAGCGGCTTGCCGAGCGCGTGATCTTCGAACTCAAGGAGAAAGTCACGGCCGCCGGTCTCGCGGCTGCCGGCACCATCCTGCCGGGCGTGGTGAGCAGCGACGACGTTGTCGGTGCGCTCCAGGCGCTCGGCTACTCGCTGGGTGAGGCGCGGGATGCTGCTCGTGCCGCGCTCTCCGGGGCTGCCGCGGCCGGTTCGCTCGAAGATCGGGTCAAGGCTGCGCTGCGGGCACTCGCCAGGGACTAGGTTCGGGGTTTGTGGCACGGTGCGGGTGTGGGGGCTCGTGGCAGGGCGGGTGAGTGCCGCGGGTTCGCTTCGGTTGTGAGTGCCGAGGGTTCCCGCCGGGCCCGCCGCCTCGCTCCGCACAGCGCGCCTCCGGGTTTCCTGCCAATTCGACATCCCTGGACGCTGAGGCAGGGTCGCCCGACTGAATCGGGCTCGCCGCCGCGGTCCGCGGGCCACTACTGAGCACGAACTCACTCGCCGCGGCGGCCGGCACCGGGCCAAAGCAGCCTGGAAGCGTGCCTCGGCGACCAGCGGTGTCGAAATGGCAGGAAGGGACGGTGTCGGCGGCTCGTGGCAACGGCGCGGGCGACATCGCAGGACCGTGGCCAAGTTTCCTGCCACTTCGACATCCCCGGTCGCTCAGGCACGGTCTGGCGACAGAATGGGCCGCCTCACCACGGCGCACGGTCACTGCTGAGCACGAGTTCACCCGCAGCGGCGGCCGACGACGGGCCAAATTGACCGGGAAGCCTGCCGCGCCGACCTCCGATGTCGAAATGGCAGGAAAGGGTTGGGCGCCCGGGCCGTCCGCGATCCGATGGCATGCCGCCCGGGCCGTCCGCGATCCCATCCCACGCCGCGCTGGCGCGGCTGCCACGCCTCGTCGCGCGGCCCGCGCGACTGTCCGCGCGCCGAACCACTCGACATTCGCGATAGAACATCTGTACGATATGGCAGTTGTGATGATAGAATGTTCGACGTGACCGAAGACGGCCTGCACCTGCTTGCGGCGGACGCCGAAGATCCCGAGGAAGTGGCGATCGAAGGGTCGTTGCGCCCGCGATCGCTCGACGAATACATCGGCCAGCGGGAGGTCAAGGCGAACCTGGGCGTGCTGCTTCAGGCGGCGCGGGCCAGGGAAGAGGCGGCCGACCACGTGCTCCTGTACGGGCCGCCGGGCCTGGGCAAGACCACGCTCGCGACCATCATCGCCCGTGAACTCGGCGTCAACGTCCGCTACACCTCGGGCCCGGCCATCGAGCGGCCCGGAGACCTCGCCGCGGTCCTCACGTCACTCGAAGAACGCGATGTCCTGTTCATCGACGAGATCCATCGACTCAACCATGCCGTCGAGGAGATCCT
>JANMNF010000038.1:0-12490 GCA_031373765.1 Chloroflexota bacterium | reverse complement strand
GGAGCTCAAGATCGATGGCCTGGCGATCTCCCTGCGCTACGAGCGTGGCCGCTTCGTGCGCGGTGCGACCCGCGGCGACGGTACGACCGGCGAGGACGTCACCGCGAACCTCCGGACCATTCGCGTCATCCCGGATCGACTGAAGGAGCCGGTTACTGCCGACGTCCGGGGCGAAGTGTTCATGCCGAAAGCCGAGTTCGCCCGGATCAATGAGGCGCGCGAGGCCGCCGCGCTGCCGCTCTATGCCAACCCGCGGAACAGCGGCGCTGGCTCGCTTCGGCAGATCGATCCGACCGTGACGGCGAGCCGGAAGCTGTCCGCCTGGTTCTACCAACTGATCGAGGACGGCGGGACGGGCGCGACCCAGCACGAGGCCCTGGATCGAATCGCGGCCCTCGGGCTGCCGGTCAATCCGGATCGCGAGGCCGGGCTGGACATCGACGGAGTCACCGCCTTCACCGAGACATGGCGGGAGAAGCGCCACCACCTGCCGTTCGAAACCGATGGCGTCGTGGTCAAGGTCGATCGATTGGACCAGCAGGATCAGCTGGGCATGGTCTCGCGGGCGCCGCGCTGGGCGATCGCCTACAAGTTCCCGCCCGAACAAGTGGAGACCGTGCTCGAGGATATCGTCCCGTACGTCGGGCGGACGGGGACGCTGACGCCGGTGGCCCACCTCCGGCCAGTGAAGGTGTCCGGCTCGACCGTAGCGCGCGCGACGCTCCACAACCTCGACGAGGTACGGCGCAAGGACGTGCGAATCGGCGATTGGGTGGTGCTCCAGAAGGCCGGCGACGTGATCCCGGAGGTGGTCGGGCCGATCGTGGATCGGCGGACGGGCACCGAACGAGAGTTCGAGATGCCGGCTGCCTGCCCGGTTTGCGGAACGGCCGTCGTCCAGGACGAGGGAGCGGTCCGTCACTACTGCCCGAACCTGGCATGTCCGGCCCGTGTGGCCCAGGAGTTCGGTCATTTCGCGGGTCGTGGTGGGATGGACATCGAGGGCGCCGGTTGGCACGTTCTTGAGCAGCTTCTGCAGCGAGGACTCGTCAAGCGACGCGGAGATTTCTTCCGGCTGTCGATCGAAGACCTCGAATCGCTTGAAAGATTTGCCCGCAAGAGTGCGGAGAACCTTCATGCCTCGATCCAGAAGGCGCGGAGGCGGCCACTCGAACGGGTCATTGCTGCCCTCGGGATCCCACAGGTTGGCTGGACGACGGCCATCGAGTTGGCCTCGTGGTTGGCGGCCGAGGTTCCTCCGGGCGATGACTGGCTGCCCCGTGCGGCTTTGCATCTGGAGGCGCTCGCGACCGACGAGCCGGCACGCTTTGAGGAGGTCGAGGGCATCGGACCCACCGTGTCTGCGGCCCTTGGCGCCTGGTTCGGCGAAGGCGGGCCGGGTCGGGGTGTTCTCGATGACCTGGCCGAGGCGGGCGTCGACGTGGAACTGCCGGTCGCCCGGGCGCCCGTGGCCACCGACGGGCCGTTTGCGGGCAAGTCCGTGGTCGTGACCGGAACCATCGAGGGGTTCAGCCGCGAAGAGGCGGAGGCCGCTGTGCGATCCGCCGGGGGCAAGCCCGCCGGATCGGTCTCAAAGAAGACGGACTACGTCGTGGCCGGGCCGGGAGCGGGTTCGAAGCTGGGCAAAGCCGAGGAACTCGGCGTGACGGTCCTGGATGCCGCGGCGTTTCGAGCCCTGCTCTCGCCGCCGGAATGAGCGCGGAGCCTCAGGCGAAGAGTCGAGCGCCCGTCGGGCGATGGAATCGTTCCATCAGTTCGGCAACCGCGTCACGCGCAGCACGCCACTCGGGTTGATCGCCGAGGATTACGGCGTTCGGCCCAAATCGGGCGAGCTGAGTCATGGCCGTGACGATGAGATCGTGCTCGAACTGGCGCTTTCGGCCGCCGTCGACGGCCCCGGTCACGAGGTAGCGTCGAACCAGATCGAACGGCGCCATCCAGCGACCGATCCGGATTCGAGCACCTTCCCGGAGGCTCTCGAGGTAGTCGTCGTCACCGACCGGGGCTCGGTCATGCTCGGCAACGTGGCGGGGAAGGTCGATCCGCTCGGTCGGCGTGAGCTGGCTCGAGAATCGGCCGTCGTCATCGGACGAGCGGTAGCAGACCGGGCAGGCCGCCAGTTCCACGTGGGACGGCGGCTCCGCTCCGAACGGAAGCCCGCATCGCCCACAGAACGTGCTGGTGGCGGACCGTGCGGGCGTGCCACACGAAAGGCAGGCGATCTGGCTGGTCACTGGCACCTCGGAACCGACGCCGTACGGCGGTCGATACCGCGATCATCGTTCGCCACCGGCTGCGGAACCATCCCCCGAGCGGCGCCTTCGGGTGGGACTTTGGTCGCGGGTCAGCCCATCGCGTGATTGAACTGACCCCAGATCGACTCGGGGTGCCCCTTCCGGGAATTCCGACCCGCTCGGCTATCATCGGCTCATGGCCGGACTCACCCGCTCGGAAGTCGAGCACGTCGCGTTTCTTGCTCGGCTCGGGATGACCGGGCCGGAGCTTGATCGACTCCAGGGGCAGCTCAATCAGATCCTCGACGAGTACGCGAAACTGTCCGAGCTGGACACGGATGACATTCCGCCGACGGCCCAGACCATTGAGCTCGAGAACATCCTGCGGGAGGATGTGGTGACGCCATCGCTGCCGCGGGACCGTGTCCTTGCGAATGCACCCTTGACCGATGGCCCGTTCATCGTTGTGCCGCCGATCCTCGGCGCCGAAGCCGACTGACTCCGAGTCGCCCGATGGTCACTGAACTGACACGACTCTCAGCGCATGGCATGGCCCGTGCCCTGCGCGTCGGCGATGTCAGCTCCCGAGAGCTGGCGGTCGCGCACCTCGATGCAGCTGAGCGCCAGAATCACGCCCTGAACGCGTGGCTGTCGATCGATCGGGAGTCGGCGTTGACCCAGGCCGATGCGGCCGACGCGCAACTCGCGAACCGGCGACAGGATGGCGCTGCCGCACTCGCCGCTCTCCATCCACTCCACGGCATCCCGATCGCGCTCAAGGACCTGATCAGCGTCGAGGGCGGTCAATGCACCGCCGGCTCGCGCATTCTCGAGGGCTATCGGGCGCCTTACGACGCCCACATCACGGAGCGACTCCGGACGGCCGGCGCCGTATTCCTGGGCAAGACCAACATGGACGAATTCGCCATGGGTTCGTCCAACGAGTATTCCGCCTTCGGGCCCGTGAGCAATCCCTGGGATCTTGATACGGTCCCGGGCGGGAGCAGCGGCGGGTCGGCGGCGGCCGTCGCCGCACATCACGCGCCGATTTCGCTCGGGACGGACACCGGCGGTTCGATCCGCCAACCGGCGGCCCTGTGCGGCATCGTCGGCATGAAGCCGACATACGGACGCGTCAGCCGGTACGGCATCGTCGCGTTCGCCTCGTCGCTCGACCAGCTCGGCCCGTTCGCACGGAACGCACGCGATGCCGCGGCGCTGCTCCACGCGATTGCCGGACGCGATGAGCGGGATTCGACCTCGGCGCCGGTGCCCGTGTCCGACGAACTGCTTCAGCTCCCGGAATCCGATGACGAAGCCGCGAGCTGGTTCCGCGGAAAGCGCTTCGGGCTGCCCCGCGAATACTTCGTCGCGGGCATGGACCCGGATGTCGAACGACGGATCCGCGAGAGCGTCGGATTTCTCGAGGATGCCGGTGCATCGGTCGAGCCCGTGAGCCTGCCCCATACCGACTATGGCCTCGCCGCCTATTACATCGTGGCCCCGGCGGAAGCGTCGGCGAACCTCGCTCGCTACGACGGGGTGCGCTACGGCCAGAGTCGCCGGCTACCCGGCGCCGACTTCATTGCCGACTACCTCTCCACCCGCGGCGAGGGTTTCGGGGCCGAGGTCAAGCGGCGGATCATGCTCGGGACCTATGCCCTGTCGGCGGGTTACTACGACGCCTTCTACGTGAAGGCGCAGAAGGTCCGGACGCTGATCAAGCGCGATTTCGACAACGTGTTCGCAACCGGGATCGACGCGCTCGTCGCGCCGACCTCGCCGTCGGTGGCGTTCCGGTTCGGGTCGCGGACCTCGGATCCGGTGTCGATGTACCTGTCCGATGCCTGCACCCTGCCGGTGAACATGGCCGGGTTGCCGGGCGTGTCGGTCCCGTGCGGTTTGTCGGAGGGTCTGCCGGTCGGTCTCCAGCTCATCGGGCCGGCGTGGAGCGAACTCACGCTGTTCCGTGCCGCTCGTGCGTTCGAGGGGCTCACCGCGGGGGCGTCATGGCGAGACCAGACTCCTCGGGACCTCGCGCTCGCCGACGACCGAAGCGGCCCGACGCCGACCGAACGCGCAGCAGCCCTCGCCGCCGGCTGATCAGGCGACAGCTCGGGACCAGGGCGCAGCTCCGGCTGTTATCGCACTGACTCAGGCCGTCCCCGGGTACGCTGTACGGACATGACCACCGAGTCGCGGCTACCCCTGGCCGATCGAGCGCTGTCGCAGCGCGTCCGGGACGTGCCGCCCTCCGGCATCCGGAAGTTCTTCGACATCCTGGCGACGATGGACGACGTCATCAGCCTCGGAGTGGGGGAGCCGGACTTCGATACCCCACGCCACATCATCGAGGCGGGCGTCGAGTCCCTGCGCGAGGGACGAACCCACTACACGTCGAACTACGGGACCGTTGAGTTGCGCCGCGCCCTGGGCGCGCATCTCGATCGTCGCTACGGGGTCCGCTATGACCCCGCGAACGAACTCCTGATCACCGTTGGCGCGTCGGAGGCGGTGGATCTCGCGCTGCGGGCAACGTGCGATGTCGGCGATGAGGTCATCCTCCACGAACCCTCGTACGTGGCGTATGTGCCCGCGATCGTGTTCGCCGGCGGTACGGCGATCCGCGTCGCGACCCGCTACGAAGATGATTTCGCACTGGATCCGACCTCGGTCGAGGCGGCCATCACGCCGCGGACCAAGGCCTTGTTTCTCGGGTATCCGTGCAACCCGACCGGCGCCGTCCTGACGCCGGAGATCCAGGACGCGCTCGCGGAGATCGCGGTCCGCCACGACCTGCTGGTCTATAGCGACGAGATCTACGATCGCCTCGCTTACGGTTCCTACACCCATCGAGCCTTCTCATCGCTCCCGGGCATGCGCGAACGGACCATCCTTATGGGTGGGTTCTCGAAGGCCTACGCGATGACCGGCTGGCGCGTCGGGTGGCTCGCAGCCCCGGCGGGGATCCTCGAGGGGATCGTCAAGGTCCACCAGTACGGGATCATGTCCGCGCCGACCGTCGCCCAGGACGCGGCGCTCGTCGCGCTTGTCGAGGGAGAGCCAGACGTCGAGCGGATGCTTGCCGAGTACGACCGACGCCGGCGCCTGGTTGTCGATGGGTTCAACGCGATGGGCCTCGAGACGTTCGAGCCGCGCGGTGCGTTCTATGCCTTCCCGAGGATCACGTCCACGGGCCTTGATTCCGAGACCTTTGCCGCGCGCCTCCTTGAGGAGGAGCACGTGGCCGTCGTTCCGGGCGGCGCATTCGGTGAATCGGGCGAGGGCCACGTTCGGGCGTGCTACGCCACAAGCTACGAGCAACTCGAGGAGGCGCTGCGTCGCATCGGCCGGTTCGTCGAGCGGACACGATCTGTCAGGGACGGCTGACCCATGACTCAGGTGTCCCTCAAAGACGACGATGCAGCCCCGGGAGGACGCCCGACGGGACTCTCGACGTTCCTCATCACCGACATTGAGGGCAGCACGCGCCTCTGGGAGCAGCAGGCCGACGCGATGGGCCCGGCCCTGGCGCTGCACGACCGGATTCTTCGTACGGCCGTCGAGGCGGCCCGCGGAACGGTCATCAAGACGACCGGCGATGGGCTCCTCGCCGTCTTTGATGACCAGCTTGCCGCGGTCAATGCCGCGGTCAACGCGCAGGTGGCCCTCCGCGACGCGGCCTGGGGCGCCACGGGCGAGCTGCGGGTCCGGATGGCGATCCACAGCGGCACCGCCGAGACCCGCGACGGGGACTACTTCGGACCCGCCCTGAATCGGTCGGCGCGCATCCTGGCCATCGGTCATGGCGGGCAGGTCGTCCTGTCGGCCGTCGCCGCCGTCCTGGCGCGCGACCGACTGCCGGCGACCATGGACCTGCGGGACCTGGGTTCCCACCGACTCCGCGACCTCGACCGCCCGGAGCAGATCTTCCAGCTCGTCGTTGACGGCCTCGGCTCCGATTTCCTGCCGCTCCGCTCGCTGAGCACCCGCCGTTCGAACCTCCCGGTCCAGGTCACGTCCTTCGTGGGGCGCGAGTCGGATCTGGCTGAAGTCAAGGCCCTCGTGGTTCGTCACCGCCTCGTGACGCTCATCGGGACCGGCGGCACGGGAAAGACGCGGCTCATGCTCGAGGCCGCCAGTCAGATTGAAGATCGCTTTCCGGACGGAACATGGCTTGCGGAGTTGGCCCCGCTGACGGACCCGTCGCAGATCGCGTCCGAGATTGCCCGAGCGCTGGGCGCGCCCGAGGTTCCCGGGCTGCCGGCGATCGCGATCGTGACAGCCTTCCTGGCCGACAAGGACCTCCTCCTCCTGCTCGACAACGCAGAGCACCTCGTGGACGGCGTGGCGACCATCGTCGGCGGATTGCTTGCGGCGGCGCCGCGCCTGCGCATCATCGCGACGAGTCGCGAGGCACTGGCCCTGTCCGGCGAGGCAGTCCACCACCTGAAGTCGCTTTCGTGCCCCGTTGCTCGCCGCCAGGGCCCCGGAGCTGCCGAGAGCTCGCCTGGCGACTTCGAAGCGGCCATCTCGACCGAGGCGGTCCGCCTGTTCTCCGAGCGCGCGAGCACCGTGGACCCGGGTTTCGCGCTCAGTCACCAGAACGTCGGGTCGATCACGGAAATCTGTCGTCGGCTCGACGGTATCCCTCTCGCCATCGAGCTGGCGGCGGCACGGGTGTCGGTGATGTCGACCGAAGACATCGCCCTTCGCCTTGGCGACCGTTTTCGACTGCTCGCCGGCGGGCGACGGACCGCGGTGCCGCGTCAGCAGACGCTCCACGCCCTGATCGACTGGAGCTGGGACCTCCTGACCGACGACGACAAGCGGCTGCTTCGACGGTTGTCAATCTTTGCAGGCGGCTGGACCTCTGGAGCCGCGGCGCGGACCGTCGGCGATGGGCCCGAGACGATGGATCAGATCGAGCTCGTCGATCAGCTTTCGAGACTCGTAGACCGATCGCTCGTCATCGTTGATCGCGGCCCGACGACGCGGTACCGGATGCTCGAAACGATTCGCCAGTACGCCCGCGAGAAACTCATTGAGTCCGGCGAGGTCGGATCGGTGGCCGACCGGCACTTTGCGACGTTCGCCACCCTGGCGGCCGCCGCAGAGCCCGAGCTCCGGGGGCCGGCCATGGCGGACTGGCTCGACCGAATGGACGCCGACGCCGAGAACCTCGGCGCCGCCATGGAGTGGGGCCTCGAGGCCAGCCCGTGGCCTGCCGTCCGGATGGCGCGCGATCTCCTGACCTACTGGTCCGTCCGGGTTGCCTCCGATGATGACGACGCGCGCACGATCGCCGCGATCGAGATCGCCAGGACTCGGACCGTCGGCCAGACCGACGTCGACGCGGCCGACCAGGCACTCGCTGCCTGGTTGCTTGGCCAGGCCGCATGGCATTGGGGCGCGTCCGGGCGGGCGAGCATTGGCATCGAGTGGGCCCACGAGGCGGTCCCGCTGGCGAGGGCAAGCGGCGACGCGCAAGCACTGCTCCGGGCGCTTGCGGGCGAGGCGATCGCCGGCATGTTCTCCGGTGCCGACCAGCGTGTCCTCGCGGTCATGGCCGAAGCCGCGGCCCTGGCCGAAGCGACGGGCACGTGGTGGGTGCTGGCGATGGCGGCTGGTTTCGCCGGCGCGACCGTCTGGACGTTCGACCACGAGGCCGGTGAGGCACTGGTCGCCCGCGGCTTCGCCGCGGGGCAGCGATCCGGCAATCCGTTCGCGCTCGGGGCGGCAGCGATGGCCAAGGGCCGAATGCTCGGTCAGGCTCGCCGGACCGACGAGGCTCTTGCCTCGTATCGGATCGCGATCGAGCGGTTCTCCGAGATCGGCGACGATCGCTTCGCCCTTGCGTCACGGAGCGACCTCGCGCATGCCCTGCGGCGGGGCGGCCGGCTCGACGACGCGATGGACCTGTATCGCGAGACGATCGGGGGGTGGGTGCGGTTCGGCCATCGAGGCGCGGTCGCCAACCAGCTTGAGAACATCGGGTTCGTCGCCGTTGACCGAGGAGAGATGGAGCACGCCGCGCGAATCCTGGGGGCCGCAGCGGCGCTGCGCGAAGCGAGCGGCGCGCTCATGGCCTTCGACGAAAAGCCCGAACTGGAGGGCTTCATCGAGCGGCTGAAGACGGGGATGACTCCGGCCGCGTTCGACGCCGCGTGGTCGGCCGGCCATGGGCTCCAGATGTCTGAGGCGGTGGCGTCGGCCATCGCCCAGTCCTGATGGGGCACCCACCCTGCATGGCTGTGCCAGACTTCGTTTCATGACCGGTTCCGAAGCCGCCGCCGCTGCCACAGAGCGGTACGACGCCGTCATCGGTATCGAAGTCCATTGCCAGCTGAAGACCGAATCTAAGATGTTCTGCGGGTGCTCGACGGCGTACGACGGGGCCGAGCCGAACACCCATACATGTCCGGTCTGCCTCGGCCTGCCCGGGGCGTTGCCGACGATCAACCGTCGCGCGGTCGAGCTGGTCCTGACGGCGGGTGCGGCCATCGGTTCGACGACGCCGGCAGCGACGCGGTGGGATCGCAAGAATTACTTCTACCCGGACCTCCCAAAGGGCTACCAGATCAGCCAGTACGACCTGCCGCTCGCCGCGCGTGGATCGTTGACCGTGGATACGAGCGACGGCCCATTCAGGATCGGGATTACCCGCGCCCACCTGGAGGAGGACACAGCGAAGCTGGTCCACGCGCCGGGCCCGAACGGAGAGCGGCTCAGCCTGGTCGACTTCAATCGCTCCGGCGCGCCGTTGATGGAGATCGTCACGGACCCGGACATCCGGACCGCCGAGCAGGCGCGGCGCTACGCCGAGGAATTGCAGCTGCTCCTGCGGGCGATCGGCGCGTCCGACGCGGACATGGAACGGGGACAGATGCGGGTCGAGGCAAATGTGTCCCTGCGCCCGCATGGAACCGAGGCTTTCGGGACCCGCGTTGAGGTTAAGAACATGAATTCCTTCCGCTCGGTCGAGCGGGCGATCAACTTCGAGATCGAACGTCAGGCCGCGATCATCGACGCCGGCGGCGCGCTGGTCATGGAGACGCGGGGCTGGTCCGATGACCGAGGTGAGACGTACCGGATGCGGGCCAAGGAAACGTCCGACGACTATCGCTACTTCCCGGAACCGGATCTCCCGCCGCTGCGCGTGGATCCCGCATGGCTGGCCGAGATCGTTGCGAGCCTGCCCGAGGTCCCATCGGCTCGCCGGCAGCGCTATCGGGACGAGCTCGGGCTGAGCGAATACGACGCAGCCGTCCTCGTGGCGGACCCGGATGCGAGCCGGCTGTTCGAGGCGACGCTCGCGATCGATCGTGGCCTCGAGGCGAAGGCAGTCGCCAACTGGGTGACGGGTGAATACCTGCGGATCCGGAATGCAAGAGCCGGGGACGCCAGCGGCGGCCAGCTCGAGCTGTTCGGTGACCCTGCGCAGCTTGCAGCGCTCATTCGCGTCGTTGCCGATGGGGCCATTTCGCGGGGCAATGCCAAGGAAGTCTTCGAGGCGCACCTGACCTTTGGCGAGAGTGTTGCCTCGATCATCGCCGCGCGAGGTCTGGCCCAGATCTCGGATGTGGGAGCGCTCGGGGCCATCGTTGACGCCGTGATCACCGCCAACCCGGGGGCCGCGGCCGACGTCGCGGCCGGCAAGGCCCAGGCCATCGGCTTCCTGGTGGGCCAGGTCATGAAGGAGACCCGTGGTCAGGCGAACGCCGCGGTCGTGCAGGCCGCGATCCGGTCGCGTCTCGGTGACGGAGCCGAATAGTGGGTCCGTTGAATTTCCTCCTCTGGGCCGGCGGTGTCCTGCTCATCGCCATGGGGATGCAGCGCGCTCGCGGCCCATGGTCTCGGTACCAGTCGTTGCGCGAGCAGGATCAGAACGTGGCGCGCTATGAGGCGTGGCGTGGTGGGGGACTGCGCGACGACGGCACAACCGGCGCCTCGGTAGCGATGGCGATCCTGCGACGGCAGGCACGGAACGGCGCCCTGATCGCCCTCGCCGGCTTCGTGCTCGTGTTCATCGGGTTCGCGCTCCCGAGCTAAGGCTGCGCGGCCGGTGGTGCCCTCCTAGACTGTCGATACCTGCCGGGTGACGGCATGACCCGGGCCGAATCGAGGGACTGATGCGCGAACGAACTGACGGGCGAGGCTTTGCGACCCGAGCCATCCACGCCGGCGAACGCCCGGATCCGGTGACGCACGCGCACAAGCCGCCCATCTACGCGACATCGACCTTCGCGTTTGATACCGCCGCCGAAAAGGAAGATGCCGTCGATCGCGCGCTCGCGTGGGAGCCCGGCGTCCACTTCTACTCCCGGACGAGCAACCCGACGAACCGGGCGCTCGAAGAGAAGGTCGCGTCGATCGAGGGCGCCGAGGATTCCGTGGTCTCGTCATCGGGCATGGCAGCGGTCTCGGCGACCCTGTTCGCACATCTTGGGAGTGGCGACCACATCGTCGTCGGCGACGAGCTGTTCGTCATCACTCAGGTGTTGCTTGGTGACGACTTCCCGCGGCGGGGGATCGACGTCACGGCGGTCGACATGACCGATCTCGAGGCGGTCGAGGCGGCAATCAACCCAGCGACGAAGATCCTGTTCTACGAGACCTCGACCAATCCGCGGCTCCGCGTGCCCGATCAGGACGCGCTGGCAGCCATCGGCCACCGTCATGGGTTGATCGTGATTGCCGACAACACCTTCCTGGGGCCGGCTCTCGTCCGACCTCTGGAGCACGGAGCGGATATGGTCGTCCATGCCGCCACCAAGTACCTGTCAGGGCACGGGGACGCTGTCTCGGGCGTGGTCTCGGGCACAAAGGCGCTCCTGGATCCGATTCGCAAGCAGACCGACACCCTCGGGCAGGCGGCCAGCCCGTTCTCGAGCTTTCTCGTGATGCGCGGGATCCGGACGTTGCCGCTTCGGTCGCGAACCGCCTCGGCGAATGCCCTGGAACTGGCCGAATACCTCGAGCGCCAACCGAACGTGGAGTGGGTTCGCTACCCGGGCCTCCCGTCGCACCCGGACCACGAGACCGCCCGTCGGCTGATCGACGGGCCCGGAGGCGCGATGCTCACCTTCCAACCACGAGGTGGCACAGAGGGCATGGCCGCGTTTACCGACCACCTCCGGCTGTGCGACATCGGCGTCAGCCTGGGCGACATCCACACCCTCGTGTACCCGCAGCCGAAGCGCGGCGGACTCGTCCGTGTGTCGGTTGGCTGCGAGGACGTCGACGACCTGCTCGAGGACTTCGCGCTCGGCCTGTCGTTCGTCGCCTGAGGCGACTCGGCAAACCAGCTGAGCCGCGCCTGGCGGGACCAGGACGCCGCACAGGGCGCCGGTCGCCTGGCGCGGCCGCGTCCACGGACCTCAGTCGCGCCCGAGCACCGCGGCCGCCGAGATCGCCGCTCCGATGGTCAGGTCCACCCGTCGGGTGACCTCGTCTTCGGGCGGTCGGAACCACGTCTCCTCGCTGTTTGCCCGCACATCCTGGTTCGCCTTCGGGTCCACGATCACGTCTGAAACCGTGAGGATCGTCCCGGCACGAACCGGGCGGCCTTTCGCCTGCTCGCGCATTGCGAGCAGATAGAGCGCGGCGGTCTCCATCTCGGCGGCGAGGTAGCCACGTCGCCCCCAACGGACGGCTCCCTCCGGATGGGGGTCGTAGAAGACGTCCGAGGTCACGATGGGCCCAACATGTGTCACGAGCCCGGCCGCGCGACTCGCCTCGGCGAGGGCCAGGACGATGTCGATGCTGCCCGTTGGCGCCGTGGGTTCGTGCCCGCCGAGCGCCGCGCCGATCCCCGACGATGAGGCCGCGGCCATCGCGACGACGACGTCGCCGATGCCCAGTCGGCCGTATCCACCGCAGGTCCCGACGCGGATGAAGGTCTCGACGCCGAGCATCAGCAGCTCCTCGACCACGATCGTGGTGGTCGGGGTACCCATCATCGTGGTCTGAACCGAGACCGGGACGCCGTTCACCGTTCCCGTGTAGCCGAGCAGGCCACGATGGGAGGTCACGAGTCGGCTTGCCTCCAGGCCGCCGTCGAATCGGGCCGCGATCCGCGTCGCCCGGTTGGGATCGCCGGGCAGGAGGACGACCTTCGCGTAGTCGCCCGGCTCGGCGTGCAGGTGGATCTGAGGCATCGATCCCTCCTTTCAGGTTCCGATGAGACGGTCGTGTTCGATGATGGTGCAGCGATCCATCACGACGGACAACCC
>JANMNF010000025.1:0-2446 GCA_031373765.1 Chloroflexota bacterium | reverse complement strand
GATGACGTCGCCGATCCCGGCGAGGCCGGCGAAGGTCAGCGGATTGGCACCTGCCGCGATCCCCAGGCGCATCATCTCGGCGAGGCCCCGGGTCATGAGCCCGGCCTTGCCGTTGTCGCCGAACCCGAGGCCGTCGGCGGCGCCGGCGGCGATCGCGATGACGTTCTTGAGCGCGCCGCACAGCTCGACACCCAGCACATCGGTGTTCGTGTAGAGCCGGAACTCGCGCCGAGACAGCCTGGCAACGATCCGCTCCGCAAGCGCCTCATCGACCGCGGCCACGACCGCCGACGCCGGCAAGCCAGAGGCGATCTCGAGAGCCAGGTTCGGCCCGGAGAGCGCGGCCACGCGTCCCGGCGCAATGCCACCGGCCTCGGCAATCACCTCCGTCATTCGCAGCAGCGTGACCGGCTCGAGGCCCTTGACCACGGACAGCACGTCCGCATTGGGCGGGATTGAGAGGCCAAGGCGACCGATGGTCGCGCGCAGATGCGATGACGGCACCGCGACGATCACCAAATCGGCACTCGCCAGCGCGTCGGGATCGGCGGTCGGATGGATTCCGGCCGGCAGGTCGATCCCGGGCAAGCGACGTTCGTTACGCCGCTCTGCGGCCAGCCGCTCGGCGGTCTCCGTGGAATGGCACAGGAGCACGACCGGCTCCGACCTCGCGAGGATCAGCGCGAGCGTGGTACCCCACGCACCACTCCCGATGACGGCGACGCGCGCCAGGGCCTCGCTGCTCATGGTGCGTGCCCGTCCGCGATCCGCGTCGTCAGCGCCCGGAGGGGTCCGCCGGCCGACGCGCCCGTGCACGCGGTGGAGCGACCGCCTTACCCGAACCGCCGACCGGGCCCTTCACGCGCTTGCCCGTCCCGCGCCGAGCCGGCCTACGTTCGATCCGGATACCGGCGCGTTCGCGGAACACGAGGCGGAGTGGTGCCCCGAGGAACCCGAAGGTCTCACGCAGGCGGTTCTCGAGGAACCGCTGATAGCTGAAGTGGACATTGGCGGCCTCGCGGGCGAAGAACACGAACGTCGGCGGCGCAATGCCAGCCTGCGTCGCGTAGAAGATCTTGGGCCGCTTGCCCTTGACCATCGGCGGTTGCTGGCGCTCGGATGCAGCGGTCACGACCCGGTTCAGTTCACCCGTGCCAACCCGCCGTCGGCGCTCGGCCCAGACGTCGACCGCCATCTCGAGGACGCGATCGATCCGCTGGCCGGTCTTGGCTGAAATGCTGACAACAGGAGCGAAATCGAGGAACGGGGCCTCGTGGCGAATCCACTCAACGTAGGTCTCGAAGGTCTTGCCGGTCTTGTCCTCAACCGCGTCCCACTTGTTGATCGCGATGACGAGGCCCTTGCCCTCCTCGACCACGTAACCCGCGACGTGTGCGTCCTGGGCAGTAAGCCCGTCAACGCCATCCACGAGCAGGACGGCCACGTCACAGCGTGAGATCGCGCGAATGCTCCGGAGCGTCGAGTACCGCTCGGCTGCCGGACCCGAGGCAACCTTGCCCCGCCGTCGGATGCCAGCGGTATCGATCAGGACGACTTCGGTCCGGCCCCATGCGACCCGCGAGTCGATCGCATCACGCGTCGTGCCCGGGATGTCGCTGACGATCGTCCGTTCCTCACCGAGGAGCGCGTTGATGAGACTCGACTTGCCGACATTCGGCCGACCGACAAAGGCAATGGCGGGCGGGGCGTCGTCGCTCGACGCAGCGAGCATGGCATCCCAGCGCGCGGCCTCGGCCTCATCACCGGCGAGATCGGTGGCATCGAGCGCGTCATCGGCCGTCTCGGCCATGTCTTCGCCATCGTCACCGACGATGAACGGACGAAGGCTGCCTTGCGCGACTTCATCGGCGAACGCATCCGCCTCGTCCGCGCGTGCCTTGCGCGCGAGTTCCGCTTCGGATTCGGGCGGAAACGCGAAGACGAGCTCATCGAGCAGGTCGGCTACGCCTCGGCCATGGTTCGCGGCGATCGGGTGGGTGTGCTCCCAGCCGAGGGACCAGAACTCGGCCGCGTCGAGTTCCCGCTTCGGGTTGTCGGCCTTGTTCGCGGCGACGAACAGCGGGACCTTCGCCATGCGCAGCAACTCGGAGGCTTCCTGGTCCGCGGGCGTCAGCCCGGCGATCGAATCGACAACGAACACGATGATGTCGGCTTCGGCAATCGCGAGGCGAGCCTGAACCTGAACCTTCGCCTCGATCGGGTCATTCGGGTCGATTTCCAGGCCGCCGGTGTCGACCACGATGAACCGCCGACCGTTCCACTCGGCGTCGCCGTACATGCGATCGCGGGTCGTCCGGGCTCGATCCTCGACGATGGCATGGCGCGAACCAATGATCCGGTTGAACAGCGTGCTCTTGCCGACATTCGGCCGCCCGACGATCGCGACGACCGGGAGCGTCCCACCCAGGGTGGGCACGTCAGCCCG
>JANMNF010000021.1:0-4277 GCA_031373765.1 Chloroflexota bacterium | reverse complement strand
TCAACTCGCTGGCGCTCATCTGGGGCGCGGCGATGATCGTCAACATCGGCATCTGGCAGGACAAGGCCCTGTTCGGTGAGTTTGGCGGGGACGGGCGAGGGTTCACGAACCCGGCGTTCTCCGCGTTCTTCACGCCTTTCGGGCAGAAATACGAGAATCTGCCGCCGTGGCCGACGTTCGAGGTCATCGTCGGCGTCATCCTCTTCTTCGGCGCCATCTACTACATCCTCGAGGTTCGAGGACGGACCGCCGACGTCGAGGCGGATGCCGCTACGGGCGAGGCGATGATCGGCTAGACGACATTCATGCCGGGAGGTCGGCGAGTCGATCTCCCGGATCCTCTTCTGCATCGAAACGGCGCGACGGACCCCGTCGCGCCGTCTTATTCGGACATGATGCGAGGTGCAGTACCCCGCGGCGACGAGGTCTCGTGACGGCGAACGCTGAATCCATTTCCGACGACGAGCTTCGAGGCGAGCTCCGGGACGATCTGACCCTGGCCATGCAACGGGTTCCCGACCTGGCCGGCCGTGCGCTGGCGTTCAGGGCGCTGTCCGGCGGGATCACCAACCGGAACTTCCTGATTGAGGCGGCCGGCGCCGATGACCGCTTCGTCGTCCGCCTGGCCGGCAACGACACGCATCTCCTGGGGATCTCCCGCGAAGTCGAGCACGCGGCGACGGTCGCCGCCGCTGGCGTCGGTGTCGGGCCGGAGGTCGTGGCGTTCGTGCGTCCCGAGGGTTACCTCGTGACGAAGTTCATCGTCGGCGGACCCGTGACGGACGAGGCGGTCCACCAACCGGACACGATCCGCCGGGTCGCCGATTCGATCCGCCGGGTCCACGACGGTCCGGCCATTGCCGGCCTATTCATCCCGTTCCGGATCGTCGAGGCGTACCGGGCGCTGGCGATGGCCCGAGGCGTGTCCATCCCCGATGCCTACAAGCCCGCGAGCGCAGTCGCTCGGCGGATCGAAGCCGCGTTCGTGGCGTCACCGGTCGAGATTCGGCCCTGCCACAACGACCTGCTCAACGCCAACTTCATCGATGACGGGGAACGCATCCGGATCCTCGACTGGGAGTACGCTGGCCTCGGGGATCCGTTCTTCGACCTCGGGAACTTCTCGGTCAACCACGGGCTCACACCGGCCGAGGACGCCATCCTGCTCGAGGCCTACGAAGGCTCGGCCCGTCCCGCCCGCCTGGCGCGGATCTACCTGATGCGGATCATGTCCGACTTTCGGGAGGCGATGTGGGGCGTCCTCCAGCAGGGGATCAGCACCCTCGACGTGGACTTCGAGGCCTACGCCGCGGAGCACTTCGACCGGCTGCTCGGGAATGCGGCGGCGCCGGACTTCGAGCGAGCCCTGCGCGCTGTGGGCGCGGCCTAGCCGCGAGACCCGCCCGCGCGGCCTATCGGACCTCGTCGACGTCGGTCCACCACTGGCGACGGTCACCGACTCGGTCGCGCATCCGCCATGCAAGCGGCTTGGGCACCGCATCAATCGCGGCCTTCACCTTGGCGACCGCCTGCGCCGCCCCGTCGCGCTGGGCGGCATCGAGCTGGGGGTAGCTCGCGGCCAGGGCGCCGACCTTCTCCAGGTTCATCGTCAGCGTCCGCCAGAGACCCCACTCCGCCGCGGCGAGCGCGGCGATCCGGTTGATATCAATCGTGTCGGCGTCGCCCGATCCCAGGGGATGGTCGAGCAGGAGCAGAATCGCATCGACGACATCCTTCTCGTTGAGCTTCACGATCTGCAGCTTCGAGAGCAGCAACTCGGCGAGTGGGATCGTCGGCGCATCGGCCTCGAGCCGACCGTCCAGTGGGATCACGTGGCAGAACTCGAGGCGATCGTAGAAGACGTCGACATGGATGTCCGCTACGGGGTGATCGAAGATCGCTCGGCGTCCCTCGGAGAAGATGTAAATCTGGCGATCCTCGATATACCCGAGCGCACCGATCACCGCCGCGATCTCGCGGGCATCCCGTCCGTAAGCCACGAAGTCGATGTCCGCGTAGGTGCGCTTGAAGCCGGCGATCAGGGCCCCGGCGTTCGGGCAGTGGAGGGCCACGGCGATCGAGCCGAGGACGCGGATGACGCGCCCACGCTCCGCGACGGCGCCTTCGATGCGATCGACCTCGCGTTCCAGGGCGGCTCGATCCATGACGACGGCGTTCTGGTCGCGCGACACGGCTGCTCTCAACTCCGATCCAAATGGGATGCGCGGATTGTAGGCGCGCGAGGGCCTCGCGAGTGACCTGGTGAGCCGCTACCGTACGGCGCAGGCGTCGAGGCGCCCGTGAACGCCGCACCGGCGCGCACTGCCGCCGCACCCGCGTACTGCCACTGCACCAGATCAGGAGGGCTCACCGGACGTGAACCAGGCGAGGGTCGTCGTCATCGGAGGCGGCATCACGGGCTGCAGCGTCGCATACCACCTCGCCGAGGCGGGCTGGACTGACGTCCTGCTCGTGGAGAAGGCCCAACTGACGGCCGGTTCGACGTGCCAGGCCGCGGGACTGGTCACGATGTTCAACCCGTCCAACACGATGATGCGATTTCGTCGCTACAGCGTTGAGTTGTACGAGCGGCTCGGGGTGTTCGAGCGCGTCGGGAGCGTCAGACTGGCTTCCTCGTCAGAGCAGCTGAGGGAGCTCGAGCGAACGGCGAGCCGCGCTCGCGGGATCGGCCTCGACGCCGGCGTCATCTCGGCCGACGCGGCGCGGGCACTCATGCCGGCGATCTCCCCGGATTCGCTCTACGGCGGCGTCCACATTCCGGGTGACGGCTTCCTGGACCCGCATACCGCTACGCACGCTGTGGCGGACGCCGCACGCGCGCTCGGGGTCCGCTTCCAGCTCAATACCCGCGTCACCGGCTTCCAGCTGTCGCCGAGCCGGGAGATCAAGCGGGTACTCACCGACCGCGGGCCGATCGAAGCCGAGATCGTCGTGAACGCCGCGGGCATGTGGGCCCCACAGGTCGCGGCGATGGTCGGGGCGTTCGTCCCATCGACGCCGGTGGACCACCAGCACGTGGCCCTGAAGGCCGTCCCGGGCCACGAATTGCCGAGGGACATGCCGTGCTTCCGCGATCCGGATAACCTGGTGTACGGCAAAAGCGAGCACGGCGGCATGGTCTTCGGCGGGTACGAGGCCGAGCCACGGGCCCGCTGGCTGGACGGCGTCCCCTGGGACCACGCCGCGACATCTCTGCCACCCGATTGGGAGCGGTTCGGACCGCTCATGGCCGGCGCGATCCGCCGATTCCCATTCCTCGCCGACGCCGAGGCCATTCGCCTCGTCTGCCACCCCGATGCGATGACCCCGGATGCCAATCCGCTCATGGGGCCGATGCCCGGCATTCGCGGCTTCTGGATGGCGGCTGGACTGTCCCTCAACGGGTTCGGTGGTGGTGGGGGCATCGGCCGCGCCCTTGCCGGCTGGATCACGGCCGACGATCCGGGGGTGGACGTGGCCGCCTATCGGGCGTGGCGGTTCGCCGATACCTACCGCGACCCGGAGTGGGTTGCCGGTCTGGCGCGCGAGACCTACTCGGACTACTACCGACTGCGCTTCCCGTACGACTCGGACGAGGCGGGCCGGCCCCGGCGCCTGTCCGCGCTCCATGGTCGGTTGCAGGAGGCCGGTGCGGTCTTCGGCACCAAGGCCGGCTGGGAGCGTGCGGATTTCCTGCGTCCCGGCGCGGCATGGCGGCGCGCTGGTCGCCTGCCACGGACTGAAGGGTGGGCCCGACCCGACTGGTTCGAGCGGGTGGGGGAGGAACATCGGGCGGTTCGCGAGCGGGTCGGGATGATCGACCTCTCCTCGTTCGGCAAGTTCGAGGTCCGGGGACCGGCGGCGCTCGGGTTGCTCCAGCGCGTCTGCGCGAACGATGTCGATCGGCCGATTGGTTCTGCGGTCTACGGGCAGTTCCTGGACCCACGCGGGGGCATGCTCGCGGACGTGACGATCACCCGGCTCGCGGATGACCACTTCCGCGTCCTGACCGGAGCCGGCTATCTGGCCGCGGACATGGGCTGGGTTCGCGCCAATGCGGAGCCTGGCGCCGCGGTCGAGATCCGGGATGTCACCGATGACCTCGCGGTCATCGGCTGCTGGGGCCCCCGAGCACGGGACGTCCTGTCGCTGGCGACCGAGGATGACGTCTCGGATCCCGCGATCCCGATGCGTACCGCACGCGAGATCCGCATCGGCCCCTCGGCAACGCGTGTCCTCGCCACGCGGATCAGCTACGCCGGCGAGCTCGGGTGGGA
>JANMNF010000006.1:0-12224 GCA_031373765.1 Chloroflexota bacterium | reverse complement strand
GAAGGGCCGCCGACCGTGATCAGCCCGTTGCGTGTCTCGAGGTTCAGAACCGACTTGAAGATGCTGTGGACGGCACAGGGCCCAGGGCGTTCGAAGTGGGGCGTAATGGCGTCGCTGATCAGCGTGGCGTCGAGCTGCTCGGGCCTGCCGCCGGTCAGATGCATGGCCCGAAGCGTAGGCAGCGGTTCCGACGCCGTCACTAGCTAATGTCTACATTGACGGTCGCATCTACTGTGGAGTATTCATAGTGGATGCCGATTCAGCCACCCTCCCTCGAGCCGCAGGTTCGGGACGCGATTCGCCTCGCCGATGTCGTTCGCCTGCCGATCCTGAGACACGCCCAGGTCGTCGGTGGGGCACTTGGCCTGGACCGTCTGGTCCGTTCGGTCAACGTGATGGAAGTTCCGGACATCATCGAATGGGTGAAGCCGGACGAACTCCTCCTGACGACCGCCTATCCCCTGCGAGACGACCCGGAAGCCCTGGCGGCGCTCATCCCGCGACTGGCTGAGAAGGGCCTGGCGGGCATGGCGCTCAAACCGACGCGCTATCTCGCGACGACGCCGCCCGCCATGATCGAGGCCGCGGATCGGCTGCGCTTCCCGTTGATCGAGCTTCCCGCTGATTCGTCCTTCAACGAGGTCATCAACGCCGTCCTGTCAGAAATCCTGGCCGCTCAGACCGTGCAACTCCAGCGATCGGCGGCCATTCACGATCGGTTCACCTCGATCGTGTTGTCCGGTGGTGGCTTGCGCCAGATCGCCGAAGCCCTCGCCGACCTGATCTCTCGACCAGTCGGGATCATCGACAACGCGGGAGCCCTGCAATGGCGAACGACGATGGATGTGGAATTGGACGCCAACGTGATGGTCCAGCCGATCCAGGTGGGCGCCGATCGCTATGGCGCCATCCTCGTGCAGGGCGGCGCGACAGGACTGGGCTCCGAGCAGCTCGAGGCCGTTGAGCACGCGGCGACGGTGGCCGCCCTTCGCCAGGTTCAAGGACGAGCGGTCGCCGAAGCGGACCGACGATTTCAGGCAGTCTGCCTCGAGGAGCTCGTGACCGGCCATGTCACCGATCGAAGTGTGCTCATGGAACGTGCCGCCGCGTTTGCCTGGGATCTGGGCACGCCGCGAGCGGTCCTGCTCGCTGAGGTCGAGGCAGTCGGCGGGCGGCCATTCGCCACCCTGGCCGGTACCCGCGAGGAGGCCGAGCTTCGACATGGGCTGGCCGAGGCGGCCCGGGCGAGCCTTGGCCCGAATGCCATCGCCTGGGAGCGCAGCCGCGAGATCGGAGCCCTCGTTGCGACCGCCGACACGGGGGGATCCGGGCTGCGGGAGGCGGGAGCCGCGTTCCTTGCCGAGGCGGCTCGCCGCATGCCCATGGGTGTGGTCAGCATTGGAATCGGCCGACCGGCCGCGGATCCGCTCCGCATTCACATCTCGTTCGGGGAAGCACGCCGAGCCCTGGCAATCGGTCGGTGGAGCCAGGGCCCGGGACACCTGGTGATGTTTTCCGATCTGGGCGTGGACCGTTTGCTTGCCGACGTTCCCGAATCGGAAATCGAAGCCTACTGCGCGTCCGTGCTCGGACCCCTCGAATCGTACGATCTGAGCACGGGGACGGCGCTTGTGCGCACGCTCGACACCTTCCTCGCGACCCGAAACGGCGCGCTCGCGGCACGTCAGTTGTTCGTTCACTACAACACGCTGAAGAACCGCCTCGCCAAGATCGAGGACATCATCGGGCCGTTTGTCGACGATCCCGATCGATGCCTCAGCCTGTCGCTCGCACTCCGCCTCCGACGGTTGCCCGCGCCCTGATCCGGCGGCGGCGGCGGGCTCGACGTGGTCCCGCGGCTACGCGCTCTCGTACGCGATTTCACCATGGAGGCCCTGGTCCAGGCCGCCCTCTTCGGTCTCGGCCGTGACACGAACGGGCGTGGCCTTGTCGATCACCCAGAGCATGCCGTAGGTGAAGACGAACGACCAGACTGTTGCCAGGAGGACCGCTCCAACCTCAACCAGGAAGAACGAGGCATTGCCGGCGAGGAGTCCGTCGGCGCCGGCCGGGTTCCAGGCCTTGGAGGCGAAGATCCCGAGGAGAACGATCCCCAGCGAACCGCCGACCCCGTGGACCCCCCACACGTCGAGGGCATCGTCCAGCTTGAAGCGGTTCTTCAGCGCCACGGCGCCGTAGCAGACGGCCCCGGCGGCGCAGCCGATGATGATCGCCGTCACCGGCGACACATAGCCCGCCGCGGGGGTGATCGTCGCGAGCCCGGCGACGGCGCCGGTCAGGAGCCCCAGGAACTTCGGTCGCTTCGCGTAATACGTATCCAGGCCGAGCCACACGATGGCGGCGAACGAAGCCGCGATGTCCGTGTTCAGGAACGCGATCGCAGTGACCGAATCCACCCGGAATTCGCTGCCGGCATTGAACCCGTACCAGCCGAACCAGAGGAGGCCGGTGCCGAGCGCCACGAGCGGAATACTGTGGGGTCCCGCATCCGCGGTCCGTCGGCGACCGACGAAGACGACCGACGCAAGCGCTGCCATGCCGGCAATCGCATGGACGGCAATACCACCGGCGAAGTCGAGGACGCCCATTTCCGCGAGAAGTCCACCGCCCCAGATCATGTGCACGAATGGGAAGTAGACGAGCACTAGCCAGCCGGTCAGGAAGAGCATGTAGGCGCGGAAGGTGACCCGATTCGTAAATGCACCGGTGATGAGGGCCGGCGTGATGATCGCGAACATCATCTGGTAGGCCACGAAGACAACCATCGGGATGGTCTCGTTCGGCGACGGCGTCGACAGGGTGATGCCCTGGAGGAATGCCATGTCGAGGTTCCCGATGATGCCGCCCTTGCCGCCCGAGAAGCACAGGGAGAATCCAAAGGCGACCCACAGGACGGTGGTCCAGCCCATGGACACGAAGCTCTGCATCATGATGGCGAGGACATTCTTCCGGCCGACGAGGCCGCCGTAGAAGAACGCGAGGCCGGGCGTCATGAGCATGACCAGGCTGCTGGCGAGCAGCATGAATCCGGTATTGCCGGTGTCCAGACCCGTCATCGTTCCCTCTCTCCTGAAAACGCGAAGTCGACCGGCTCATCGTAGGTACGGGCCGACGGGCCGTCTGTGTCCTGATCTCATCGTTTGCGCCACGCTGGGTGTCGGATTCGGCTAGTCCGGGAACGGTCGCGGGCGGACTACACTCGCGGCGTTGAGGGACCCCAGGAAGGCAGTAGCCGAAGAAGGCAATAGTCCGAAGAAGGCGGCCCGGTGCAGCTGACCCCCCGCGAATCCGAGAAGCTCCTGATCTTCGTGGCGGCCGACGTCGCGCGTCGCCGACTGGCTCGAGGACTGCGACTGAACCTCCCGGAGGCGACCGCGCTCATCGCCGAAGCGATGATGGAGGGCGCACGGGACGGCCGGAGCGTGCCCGAGGTGATGGAGCTGGGTCGCCGCGTCCTTCGTCGTGAAGACGTGATGGACGATGTGCCCGAACTGTTGACGGTCGTCCACATCGAGGCGACCTTCGTGGACGGCACGAAACTCGTCTCGTGCCACGACCCCATCCCGTGAAGCGTGAACAGTCCGTCACCGGGCCACCCGCAGGAGCGAGCCAGTCCCGGGACCGGGCACATCCCATGAACGAGCCAATCCGGTGAGCGACTCGGGTCCCATCGGCGGGTATGTCCACCCGCCGGGCGATATCGAGCTCAACGCCGGGCGGCCAGTGATCGAACTGACCGTGACCAGCCTCGGCGATCGGCCGATCCAGGTTGGCTCGCATGCGCACTTCGCCGAAGTCAATCGCGCACTTCGTTTCGAGCGCCTGGCCGCCTATGGGTGTCGGCTGGACATCCCGGCCGGAACGGCGGTCCGATTCGAGCCGGGTGGGACACGAACTGTCAACGTGATCCCGTTCACGGGAGCTCGGATCGTGTGGGGCGGGCAGGGCTTCGTGAACGGTCCGCTGGACGCAGCCGGAGCCCGCGAAGCGTTCCGGGCACGGCTTACGGAGCACGGCTTCGACGCCGGCGACGGGGCCGACCCGGAACCTCGGCCCGACACGGGACCCGGGGCAGGCACGGAACCCGGAGCCGAGGACCCGGCATGAAGATCTCTAGATCGCGCTACGCCGCCCTGTACGGCCCGACAACCGGCGATCGGTTCCGGCTTGCAGACACCGAGCTGGTCGTGGAGATCGAGCGCGATTTCACGATCCCCGGCGAAGAGGCCGTCTTCGGTGGCGGCAAATCGATCCGGGACGGCATGGCCCAGTCGTCCACGGCTACCCGCGCATCCGGGGCCCTTGACCTCGTGATCACCAACGCGATCGTGATGGACGCCCTCATCGGGATCGTCAAGGCCGACATCGGAGTCCGGGACGGGCGGATCGTCGGGGTGGGCAAGGCCGGCAACCCCGACATCATGGACGGCGTCGATCCGCGCCTGGTCATCGGGCCGGGCACAGAGGTGCTGTCGGGCGAGGGCCTCATTGCCACCGCCGGCGGCGTCGACAGCCACGTCCACATGATCTCTCCGCAGCAGGTCTGGGCGGCGCTGAGCAACGGAATCACCACGCTGCTCGGTGGCGGGACCGGGCCCGTCGACGGCACCAACGCCACGACGACCACGCCCGGGGCTTGGAATATCGCCCGAATGCTCCAAGCCGCGGAAGGCCTGCCGGTGAACTGGGGCGTGTACGGCAAGGGCAACGCCAGTGGGCTCGATCCGCTTCGCGAGCAGATCCACGCGGGCGCGTGTGGGCTCAAGGATCACGAGGACTGGGGGACGACGCCGGCCGTCATCGATGCCAGCCTCCGGGTCGCCGACGAAGAAGACATCCAGGTTTCGATTCACACGGACACGCTCAACGAATCGGGCTACGTCGAGGACACCATCGCGGCGATCGACGGCCGGACGATCCACACGTTCCACACGGAAGGCGCCGGCGGTGGCCATGCCCCTGACATCATCCGGATCGCGGCCCTGCCGAACGTCCTGCCCTCATCCACCAACCCGACGCGCCCGTACACGGTCAACACGCTCGCCGAGCATCTCGACATGCTCATGGTCTGCCATCACCTCAACCCCTCGGTCCCGGAGGACGTGGCCTTTGCCGAGAGTCGCATTCGGGCGGAGACCATGGCCGCCGAGGACGTCCTCCACGACCGCGGTGTCCTCTCGATGTACTCGTCCGATTCGCAGGCCATGGGCCGGATCGGCGAAACCTTCATCCGGCTCATCCAGACCGCCCACAAGATGCGTCACTTTGCGGGACCGCTGGCCGGTGACGACGGCAACGACAACGGCCGCGTCCTTCGATACCTGGCCAAGCTCACGGTGAACCCGGCCCGGGCGCACGGCATCTCACATCTCGTCGGCTCGATCGCCGAAGGCCTCCTGGCCGACATCGTGCTGTGGCCGATCTCGTCATTCGCCGTGAAGCCGAAACTGATCCTCAAGGGCGGCCTGGTCGCATGGGGCCTGATGGGGGACCCGAGCGCCTCCATTCCCAGCCCGGAACCGGTGCTCTACCGACCGATGTTCGGCGCGTTCGGGGACGCAATCGGTGCGACGTGCATCACCTTCACGTCCCGTGCCGCGGCGGAATCCGGGATCAAGGAACGGCTGGGGCTGCGGCGGATGGTCGAGCCGGTCCGCGGTTGCCGAACCGTCGGAAAGGCGGACATGGTGCGCAACGACGCGACGCCGGACATCACGGTGGATCCGGAGACGTACGAAGTTCGCCTTGATGGCGAGTTGGCCACGGTTCCGCCCGCCGAGACCCTGCCGATGTCACAGCTGTACTTCCTTGTCTGAGGGTCCGATGGCCGCGCCGGCCCGGTCGACGGCAGCGTCCGCCAGATCGGCGACCGCGCCCCAGCCCGGCGACGACCTGGGGCTGCTACGGCTGCTCCAGCTGGGGGATTCGGGCTTTCCGTCGGGCGCGTACACGCTGTCGCACGGGCTCGAGACGCTGGTCGCGGATGGCCTGCTCCGAGGCGGCGATGCGCTTCCGGGCCTGATCAAGGTCCATCTCCTCGCGAGGTTTGCGCGCTCGGATCTCGTCTCGCTCATCGCCGCGCACGATGCCGCGCGCGGGGCCGCCGCGCACGATGCCGCGCACGATGCCGCGCGCGGGGCCGCGGCGCATGTGGCCGATGCGCCCCATGCCGCGCGTGTGGCCGATGCGGATCAGCGCATCATCTCGATTGACCGTCGGCTCACCGCATGCAAGCTCGCCGCCGATGAGCGGCTTGGCTCGGAGCGCGTGGGGAGGCGGCTCGCGGTGGAGGTGTCGAGGCTCATGCCGGCGGACCGGATCGTTGCGTTCCTCGCGGCCGTTGAAGCCGGCGAGGCGCCGGGCAATGCGGCAATCGCGTTTGGGCTCGCCGGCCAGGCGCTCGGGATCGATCGTCGGCGGACAGCCCTGGCGGCTACCTCGGCCCAGGTCATGGGCCTGGTTGCGGCCGCGGTCCGGCTCGGTCTCATCGGCCATGGAGCTGGCCAGCAGTGCATCGCCGGTGCGGCGCCGCTGATCGTCGCCGCTGTCGATCTCGCGTCATCACGCGACTGGCGCGACCTCCGACCATCCGCGCCGCAACTCGATATCGCCCTCGCCCGGCATGAGCGCGCTCCCGCTCGGTCGTTCGTGTCGTGAGAATCAGGCCATGAACGCGATCCCGGCACTGCGTGCCTTCCGAGTCGGGATCGGCGGGCCTGTCGGTTCGGGCAAGACCCTGCTCATCGAACGACTCGTCCCTCGACTGCTCGACGCCGGCCGACGTGTTGCCGTCGTCACCAATGACATCCTCACCCGCGAGGATGAACAGCACGTTCGAGCTGCGCTCGGCAGCCTCCTCGAATCAACTCGGATCGTTGGCGTCGAGACGGGGACCTGCCCCCACACGGCGGTCCGTGAGGATCCATCGATGAATCTCGCGGTGCTCGCCGAGCTCGAGGCGCGGCATCCGGACACCGATCTCATCTTCCTCGAAAGTGGCGGCGACAACCTGACCCTGACGTTCAGTCCGGAACTCGTGGACCACACGATCTACGTCATCGATGTTGCCGGCGGCGACAAGGTCCCCCGAAAGCGCGGCCAGGGACTGATCCAGTCCGACCTGCTGGTCATCAACAAGATCGACCTGGCGCCGTACGTCGGCGCGGATCTCGAGGTGATGCGTCGCGATGCAGACCTCGTGCGGCGTGGTCGCGCCACGATATTCACGAACTGCCGCGCGGAAGAAGGGATCGAACCGGTCATCGCCCATCTCGAAGCCGCGCGACGGGCATGGGTGGCCGGCGTAACCGCGCGACGAGGCACCGGCCATCTCGCGCACGTCAGCGATCACGGTCACGCTCACGTTCAGGCGCCACCGACGCACGTGCATCGCCCATGATCCAGGCCCTGTGGCGGCCGGCCGGCGAGCGCGGCGGCGTCCGACTTGGGGTCGGGGTTCGAGCCGGTCGTACGCGGATCACCGACCTCGAGTGTCGACCGCCCCTCCAGATCCTCCGCCTGCATTACCTGGATCCCGCGGTCCCGGACCTGGCCACCGCCATCCTCGCCAGTCCGTCCGGTGGGATCTTGGACGGCGATGACATCCGATTGGAGGTGTCCGTCGGTCGCGGCGCCCGACTCCATGTCGGCACCCAATCGGCGACGCGCATCTACCGGACGCCCGGCGCCGGAGCCCGGTTCAACGTTGACATCAGGGTCGAGGACGGCGGCTATCTCGAGGTCATGCCCGACCCGTACATTCCCTATCGAGCCTCGCGCTTCGAGACGACCATGCGCTGCGAGGTTGCGGAGGGAGGGACGCTCGTGATTCGGGAAGTCGTGGGACCCGGACGTGCGGCGCGCGGCGAGGTCCTCGCCTTCGAGTCGTTCGAAAGCCGCCTCGAACTCGTGCGCCCGGGCGGCGAGGTGTTTGCCACCGACACCGTTCGACTGGATCCGCTCGATGGGCTCGATAGCGTCGGTCTCATCGGACGGTACCGGTGCGTCGGAAGCCTCTTCGTGGTCCATCCCGGGTTCTCCCCCGATGTCCTGCTGGCCGGCGCGGCCAACGGCGCGGCGACCGGTGCGACTGCCGACTCGAACCCCGACCCGGCGATGGGTGACTCGAACGAGACGGCGACCTGGGGAGCAAGCACCTTGCCGGCTACGGCCGGCGCCTGGATCCGCGTCCTGGCTCGCGAACCGGGACTGGTCGAGGCCATCCTGGATGGGGCTTGGGCAGCGGCGCGTGCCGCTCTCGTTGGCGCGGCGCCGCCGCCGAACCATCGGTTCTGAGGGCGGGGCTGAATCGCGGAACGTCTCGGCTTGGGTCACCGCTGGCCCGCGGCGCCGCCGACTAGCGGTTCGGCTCGAGGAGAGGCTCCAGGACGACGACAGGGATCACACGGTGGGTCATCTCGGCATACGGACCGATGCCCGGATGCAGGGCAATGTGCTGGAGCCACAGGCGCTCGCGTTCTTCGCCATCCGCGGTCGAGGCGCGAACCGCGGTCCGCTTGAGTTCGACTTCGACGGTGGCGGTCGGGTTTGCGACGAGGTTGTGATACCAGGCAGGATGACGCGGCGAGCCGCCGCGGGACGCCGTGACGACGAATCGCCCGGCATCGGTGGAGTAGGCGAGGGGACTGACCCGGGCCTCGCCGGAGCGTGCCCCGGTCGTGGTCAGGACCAGCGCCTGCCGCCCAACGTAAATCCCGGTCACAGCGTGCCCTTGAGCCCGGATTTCGGCGATCAGTTGCTCCTTGACGGACCCGTAGGCGGCGACAGGCTCCGGAATCGGCATCGACGATCGATCAGGAAATCGGGTCGAGGATCACCACGGGAATGATACGGGTCGTCTTTGCGGGGTACTCACCAATCCCGGGATGGAGCTCGATGTGCTGCTGCCAGAGTCGGTCGCGCTCGGCACCTTCGGCGGTCGAGGCGCGGGCCTGGAACTGCTTCTGGTCGACTTCGATCGTGGCGATCGGATCCTTGAGCAGGTTGTGGTACCAGCCCGGATGGGTCGGGGCGCCGCCTTTCGATGCGGTCACGATGTACCGACCGGCATCAATGGAGTAGGCGAGCGGGCTCATCCGCGGCTCGCCGGACTTGGCGCCGGTCGTCGTCAGCAGGAGGGCCTGGCGTCCGAGCCAATTGCCGGAGGTGGCATGGCCGAACTCGCGGATATCGCTGATCAGCTTCTCGTTGGCGGCGGCGTACGCGGCCATGACTTCGGGGGACATCATCGGTGGTTTGGACCTCGGCATATCGACTGTCGCTTTGTTGCGTGAGCAACAATGCTAGCGCATCGGGCGCTGGGGCGCCGCGGTCGGTCGATCAGGCCGGTGCGTCGGGTGACGGCGCGTCCGGCGCGGCTGACGCCGCTGACGCGGCTGTCGCGGCTGTCGCGACCAGTTCCTTGCCAGGACGGACGGCGAGCACGATCCCCAGACCGAGGCCGATCGCGATCAGCGGTCCTGCCCAGGGAAGGGCGAGCCCCGCATCAACGGCTCGGCCACCGAGGAGCACCAAGCCCGCACCCGCGAACAGGAGCCCGAACAAGAACGAGAGAGCATCGAATCCATGGCGCCGCATCTCAGTATCCCCCAACAGTGGCGCGCTCAACCTGGACCTGGCCGATGCCGGCGTCGAGCCGGAGGGTCACGATGCGACCTCCTCGAGGTCCGGTCGGGGCGACGTGATCCGCGAGTGCCGTGCCGGCCTGGCCCCTCCCAAACATCCAGATGCGGCCACCCTGCACGGTTCCCGTGACATCGACGACCGAGTCGTACGGCACGAGGACGAAGATCTCTCCGATCCCCACGGTGGCGCTGATCACGATCGGGTCCGAACCGGCTTCGAGCTGGCTCAGGTCAATCCACAGTTCGCCGGCTACGAGGTGGTACGCGTCCTGAACGTCGGCAAGTTGTTGCGGCTGGACGTACGCCTGCCCGATGCCTCCCTGAAGCGGGACCGTCAGGAAGGCGGCAGTCGCGGCAACCGGAAGCACGGCCAGGCCGAGGAGAATCAGCAGGCGAGCGCGACCGCGCCAGGCCCCGACGACCAGCGTCAAGCCGAGGGCGAGCAGTCCGCCACCGAAGTACTGGCCGGGCAGGACATGAGCCGTCGAGACGGTGTCGATGAGCGCGAGCACACCGACGACCAGGAGTGCTCCGGCGATCCCGTACCAGCCGAGCGGGGACGGATCTCGCGGTGGGCGCGCCGGTCTCGCCGGCCGTGCTGCATACGTGCCTCGGTACGGCGTAGAAGACCAGGCGACGGGTGCCGCGGCCGTTGCCCCTGCTGCAGCCGTTGTGGCGAAGCCCTGGCCTTCCGCACTGATGCCACTCGGCGCATCAGGCGTCGCCGAAGCGGCGGCTTGTCGTTCGGCGCCAGACTCGGAGGCCATCGAATTGGCAAACCGGCCGTCTGACCGTTCGCGTGGAAGCAAGAGGACGACGCCGATGAGGGCAATCGCGAGCGCCCAGAAGACTTCGGTCGGCACGTAGAAGACGTCGAGTCGGCGGCTGATCGACGGGCTCAGGATCACAACGACCGCGACGATCAGAACGAGCATCCCGAGACGCCCGGTGCGATTGGCCATCGTCCGGAGCGCAGTCTGCGCGATCGAATCCCGGTGGCCTTCGTCGGGGATCAGGATCCAGCCCAGGACGTAGAGCATGAGCCCGGTACCACCGAAGATCATCAGCCCCGCGAATGCCGCCCGGATCAGGATCGGGTCGACGTTGAGATAGTCCCCGAGTCCGCCCGCCACGCCGCCGACCACGCGGTCCGTGGCTCGACGTCGGAGGGGACGGATACCCGCCCGATAACCCCCGCCGGGCGGGTATCCAGGGTTGGCGGTTGGCCCGGAATACGGTTGGCCGGAGGGTCGCTGGCCGGCGGGATCGTCAGTCCCGACGGGTTCGTCGTTCGATGTCGGTTCCGCTGGTTCATTTGTCATGCCGACATGGTCGCGGGCGTCACCTCCCTGCGCCATCAGGACCATCCCGGAGCATGACCCTGAGGTGGACCCTGAGTGGAAACGATCTACATCTCCGGGTCATCACCGATGCTGTCGGCCCGGAGCCCTGTGCGAAGATCAGCGCGATGGCAGAGCTCAACCTCCCGCCCCACCGGATCGACGCTCGAGCGCCCCGCCCAACCCTTCGACGAAGCCGCCGAAACCGGATGCTGGCGGGCGTCGCGGGCGGCGTGGCCGACCACCTGGGCCTCGATCCGTTCGTGGTTCGGCTCGCGTTCATCGTGCTTGGGCTGACCGCTGGCTTCGGCGTCGTCGTCTACCTGCTCTTGTGGGTGCTCGCCCCGGCCGAGCCGATCGACGCGACCGCACCCCTGGGAAAGCGCCACCTGCCACGTCCGGCCGCTCGAGAGCTGCTCGGTGGAGGTTTGGTGGTGGCGGGCGTCCTCGTGATCCTGTGGTTCACTGGCCTCTGGTTTGGCGAGGGCATCGCCTGGCCCGTGACGCTGGCGGCGATCGGTTTCGCGATCCTGTGGGCCCGCGGCTCGGCGGATGAGGGGCGCTCCCGTCTGGACCTCGCGAGCATCGGAACGCCACTTGAGGCGCTGATCCGAACCCGCGAATCGCGGCCCCGGCTGATCGCGGGCGCGCTCCTGATCCTGGGTGGCATGGTCGTATTCCTTGCCGCGACCACGACGATTGCCGCGGCAGCGAACGTCATCCTCGCGGTCCTCGTGACCGCCGGCGGATTGGCGCTGCTGGCAGGACCGTGGCTATGGCGACTGGCGAACGAGCTGATCGAGGAGCGAACGAGCCGCATCCGGACCCAGGCCCGGGCCGAGATGGCGGCCCATCTGCACGACTCGGTACTCCAGACGCTTGCCCTCATCCAGCGCGCAAAGGAACCGCGCGAGATGGTGACGCTGGCTCGAACCCAGGAGCGGGACCTTCGCGCGTGGCTCTATGGCCGCGCCCCGGGTGTCCACGGCGTGCGCATTCACGATGCGATCGATGCGATGGCCGGGCGCCTGGAGCGCGCCCATCAGCTGAAGATCGAGGCGGTCGTGGTCGGCGACGCGGAGATGGACGACGACCTGCGGGCCCTCGTCGCGGCGACCAGCGAGGCGGTCGTGAATGCCGCGAAGCATGCGGGCGTGGAGGAAGTCTCGGTCTACGTCGAGGTCGAGGATGACCAGGTCAACGGGTTCATCCGGGACAG
>JANMNF010000356.1:0-6295 GCA_031373765.1 Chloroflexota bacterium | reverse complement strand
GGTCGGGCTGATGCGAGAAGAAGCGGTGCCAGTAGTAGGCGCCCGCGACGGCATCCCAGGTCCAGTTCGAGGTCTCGGTGTCGGTGAAGATGATCCGGGGCGTCGGAGTACTTGTCGGGATCGTCGCTCCACACGTAGAAGTCGCGGGAAGAGCTGCCGGGCTTCGCGAGACGGGCCCGCTGGAACCAGGCGTTCTGGTCCGACGTGTGATTGCAGACCAGCTCGGTGATGACTCGCAGGCCGCGGGCGTGCGCCGCGCGGATGAACGCCTTGACGTCGCGGAGGGTGCCGTAGCTCGGATTGACCCCGGTGAAGTCGGCGATGTCGTAGCCGTCGTCCCGGAGCGGCGACGGGTAGAACGGCAGAATCCAGATGGCGGTCACGCCGAGATCCCGAATGTAATCGAGCTTCTCGGTCAGGCCGCGGAAGTCTCCGATGCCGTCGCCGTTGCTGTCCCGGTAGGCCCGGACCGGGACCTCATAGATGATCGCGTCCTTGTACCAGAGCGCCTCACCGGTGACCGCCTTGCTCCTGGTGGCTCGGCTGGCTCGTGCGGTCGGCGGGGCCGCCTTGGTCGCCCTGGTCGGCGATGCGGTCGATCCGCCCGGCGCGCGCGATGCGGTCGTACGAGCGGCCATCAGGCCGACTGCCGAACGTGCAGGACGCAAGCCGGCAGGATCGCCGGGTCAAGCTCGATCTCGGCCTGGCCGGCCTTCCATGTCTCGATGCCGCCGTCGATGAGGTCCTCGACCACAACGGAGCGGGCCGGATCGAGGCCGAGACCCGCGAGATCCAGCTGGAGCTTGCCGCGGCGGACCTCGTTCGGCGCCAGGCTGACGATGGCCAGCACGCGATCCGAGCCATCCGGGGTCTGCTTGGAATAGGCCATCAGCTGGTCGTCATCGACCTCGTGGATCACCAGACCGGTATTCGCCTGGAGCGCAGGATGCTCCCGCCGCACCCTGTTCATCCGGCGGATCAGCGGGGCGATCGTCGTGGGGCTGTCGAGGTCCCATGTCCGCTGCTCGTACTTCTCGGAGTTCAGGTACTCCTCGCTGCCGGGCTCGCGCGGGGTGTTCTCGCCGAGTTCAAAAGCGGGTCCGTAGATCCCGATGTTCGACGACGAGGTCGCGGCGAGGATGTAGCGCGCCTGGAACATGGATCGGCCGCCCTCCTGGAGCGTGCCGTGAAGGATATCCGGCGTATTGGGCCAGAAGTTCGGCCCGAAGAAGTCGGATACGGGCGGCCGGGACAGTTCGGTGAAGTACGCGCTCAGTTCGTCCTTCTTCGTCCGCCACGTGAAGTAGGTGTAGGACTGCGTGAAGCCCACCTTGGCCAGCCGATACATGACCCTCGGGCGAGTGAAGGCCTCGGCGAGGAAGAGGACCTCGGGATGATCTGCCTTGATCCGCGCGATTGCCCACTCCCAGAATGGGAACGCCTTGGTGTGCGGGTTGTCCACGCGGAAGACGTGCACGCCCTGAGCGATCCAGTAGCGAAACACGCCCTCGAGCGCGGCCCACAGGTTCGCCCAGTCGTCCGATTCGAAGTCGAACGGGTAGATGTCCTGGTACTTCTTCGGCGGGTTCTCCGCGTACTGGACGGTGCCGTCGGGACGCTGCCGGAACCAGCTCGGGTGCTCGCGCACCCACGGGTGGTCGGGCGACGCCTGGAACGCGATATCGAGCGCAAGGGCCACGCCCCGGGCCTCGGCGGTCCTGACCAGTGCCCGGAAGTCATCGAGGGTGCCGAGCGCGGGGTGAATGGACTCGTGGCCACCTTCGGCCGAGCCGATGGCCCACGGAACGCCCAGATGCTCGGCTGAGGCCTCGGTCACGTTGTTGGGGCCCTTGCGAAACGTCAGGCCGATCGGGTGGATCGGCGGCAGGTACAGCACGTCGAACCCGAGATCGATGATGTACGGCAGGCGGGCGACGACGTCGCGGAAGGTTCCGTGCGCCTTCAGGTCCGGCGATGCAGATCGAGGGAAAAGCTCGTACCAGGTGCTGAACCGGGCGAGTGCCGGTTCGACGATGACCTCGAGCGTCGGTTCGTGGACAGTTTCGTGCGCGCGATCGACGTACGTGCGCATGAGCGCATCGAGCGTTGCGTCGAGGGCACGTCCGGCCGGGTCCCCGGCGGGTCGCCTGGCGCGCAGCTCGGTGGCCCAGAATTCGAGGCTCCGACCGTCGTCCACGGCTCCGAGCGCCCGCGCGCGCGACGTTGCGCCATCGATCAATGCGGCGCCGATGAGGAGGTCCACGCTGACGTCCTGTCCGGCGTCGAGTCGCGTGCGGAGGTCACGCCGCCACGTCGCCCAGGCATCCGTCCAGGCAGCAACCGTGTATTCGTGGCGGCCGAGGACGTCGGCCCCGAACGCGGCGCGCCACTGATCGTTGCCGAGTTCGTCCATCGGGATCTCGGTCCAGTCGGCCGCACCGGGTGCGCGGTGCCGAAGCCGGACCGAGACGATGTCGTGGCCGTCGGCGAAGGCGTCCGCCTCGACGATCACCACATCGCCGATGATCCGCTTCACCGGGAAGCGGCCGCCATCCACGGCTGGAGAAACGGCCTCGATGATCGCGCGCCGGCGCCCGTCGTCGGGCAGTCCAGCCCTGGATGGGGTCAGGCCCGGGGCAGCGGCGTTCGCGCGCATCTGATCGAGAATGGGACCTCCCTGGATAGCCCGTAGGGGTGCAGACCGACCGCGGTGTGACGGATTCGCTGCTCCCCTGACCCTAGGCCACGGTCGCCGGGAGTGTCAAACCGTCAGGGTCTCGCGCGCGTCGATTACGAGACCCAGCATGTGGGCACGGGACGCGACGCCCAAACCACCCTCGCTGCGCTGATACGGAGCACTTCGACGCCTACCGGATCTTGCCGAGGGACGGCGGACCCTCACCTCGGAACGATCCGAAGCTAGGGCCCGAGCGGGCCGACCCGGGCCCGGGTGAGTGACACCTTGCCGGACACGAGGTCCAAGATCGACAGTTCCTTGCCCACCATGGTGAAGTCCGCGTCCGAGGCTCCAACGACGGCAATGGACGTGTTCGCGAGGTATCGCCGAAGGTGAAGCGTGTTCTCTTCTTCGGGCTGGCTCAGCACGAGAGTCTCCTGGCCGGTTTCAGTGTCGACAAGGACGATGTTGTATGTCATCCCATCTGTGGAGACTCCTGAGAGCAACAGCGTCCGATCGTCGACAAAGAACCCGTCTGACGTCCGCGAGATCCACGAGGCGGCGACGGTTGAGATTTGTCCGGTCTTGACATCGTAGATCTGCCAGGCTCGGGCGGCTTGGTGATCTCCGCCGCCGTGTCCGAGTTGATAGCCAAGAGCCAGCCGGTCGGAGGCGCTACCGGGCGCAAAGTCCTGGCCAAACCGGGCGACGCCCTGTCCTGCGCTCCACGTGTCGACGCTACAGCTCTCCATGTCGCACGTCGTGGAGTAGAGCATCTCTCCCGACATTGACCAGAACAGGAGGTTGCGGTTCCTCTCGGTCGAATGCGTCGGCGCGATCAGAATCTCGATGCCTCCGGTCAAGAGATCGAGTCTCGAGAGGCCGCCGTCGATCCCGTAGCGCCCGCCATGCCAGAAGAGTGCAGTTCCGTTTCTGTCGAGCGTGACCGCACCGACGATGACGTCCGATTTCCATGTGACCAATCGCCTCGGAGTACCTGTCCGGGGATCCACTTCATATGCGGTCACGTCGGACCCGTCTTGTTGCCAGGCGACCACTCGGCCATCCGCCACGGTCATCTGCGTCGGCCGATCAAAGGGGACGGGTCTGACGGCTCCGGTCAAGTCGCCGACATACCAAGTCGTGTCGTCACCTGCGACCCACACGGCTTCTTCGAGTACCCTGTTCAGGTCGGCTGCGGGAGCCGAGGAACCTGCGGGATCCGCCGTATATCCCGCCGACACGGATGGGCTTTCGGCTGCGGGTTGGGTGGTCGTAGGCTCGGCGCTTGAGCCTGCGACCAGCGGCCCCACCAATGGTGAGCGACCGATCGCCAGGATCGCGATGACGCCGACCGAGAGCGCAATCCCCATGAGGCCGAATGGGCCAGTGGCCGTCTTACGCGTGAATCGTGGCTGGGCAGTGTTCACGTTAGAGCCCTCCGGTCGAAAACGCGCCCGCCGCTAGCATGTCGAGCTCCAAGTGATCGTCTTGAGCGGTGACTCGCTTCCGGCCAGCGTCGTCTCGCCGGCGTATACAACTTTGAAGTTCCAGGTCCCATTTGGAGCTCCAACGACCTTCGACCACGCTGCGCTGCTGGTAACTGTCGTCGTATAGACCTGAGTCCAGGTCCCGCCCGAACTTGGCTGTCGCTGGACAGACAGACTTCGACTTGTTAACGGGTTCCCAGACAGCTTGTCGAGAACGGTGCTTCCGATAAGCTTCCCCGTCCCACTGATCGTCGTGACCTGACCCGCGCACACGATGGTTGCAGACGGAGCGCCTTGCGTGAGCACAGTCTTGAGCCGTCCGCCCGAAACGACGGTACTCCCCAGATGATCGACGCAAGACGCATAGAGGCCGGCAGAACTACTCACATCGTATCGCCGCTGTAGCTCGAAGCTGTCGCAGGGCCGTGGACTGATCGTGCCCCATCCATAGTTTGGGTACCGCGGTGCGTGCCCAGCCTGGACAACCGTCCAATCCTCTCCTTCGCCTGAGTGAGCATTCCCGTCGCTGCCGCGGGCGAGCCCAGCCTGATGCCCAAGTTCATGCACCGAAGCGCGGATCACGTCGTAACACCCCGTGGTGAATCCAATTCCCGGATCCTGGCACCACGGGGAATTGACCTGATCTTTCGCGAACTCGATAAACCAGAAATGACCGCTGCTGTCGTACGCGGCGCACGCGTCCCACGTGACATTCAGGGGACACTCGACCGTGCTCAGCGTATTTGCTCGCGTCACGTAGCGAACGATGTTACTTGTCGCTGTCGCGCTGTATGCCCATCGTGGCCCCGCATCGTTTTTCGAAGCCAGCCAGTAGGTATCAGCCGTTGTCTTGAACGGGGTCGTCATCCAGGACGGAGGCACTGAGCCGGATGATGTCGACCAGCTGTACGTTTCAGTCGTGTTTGGCGTCGAATAGTGGTTCGCGCCCTGGGTTGGTTGATGGCCTTCGACGGTGACGGGTGCAAGAATCGCAACCCAGATCGCCACGGCCGCCGCCGCTATTCGCATCTAAGGGCCAGTAGTTCTCCGACGTTCATCATGCGGAAACTACGCTCAAGGGGGGGAAGTCAATGGGCGAGGTTTCCGCCGAAGATTACAACCGCAGACATCGCGGCAACGGCCAGACCGCTGGAGGTGGTCGCGGAGCCACCGCCGCCTGTGCGCTGAGTCGCCAGGTGCCTCGATCTGTCGGCAGGGGACCCCGGTTGGGCAGGTGCTTACGTTCGCGATCAGCGACACGTCATCGCGGTCGACGACGATCCAGCCCGTCGCGACGGCGAAGCGGACTATCGGGTGCTTGCGGTCGCGGATGCCCGAGATTTCACGCCGCAGAGCGATTAGGCGGCGATACCAGTCGAGCATCTCGACGGCGGGCCGGCGGACGCCTTGTGCTTGCTCTGGCGGCGCGCTCAGGGCGGCTGCGAGAGCCGCATCCAGGTGGTCGGAAGTACTGGAACGTGGCCGGCATTCCCACCGAGTTCCTCGTTGATCCGATGCGGATCGACGACGTCGTAGGCGTAGTCGCTGCCGGGCGTGGCCTGGAGGATCGGCGAGCTGTACGCGTGGCTGACGCCCAGACGCTCGAGGTACGGAGCGACTGCGCGAGCCGCCCGAAAGCCGAACGACGGACGGAGCTGGAGCCGGTACGTCGCGCGCGGCAGGGACCACTCGGGCGTCGGCCCAGACCGCTCGGGCGTTGTCATCCGGCGCGACCCCGGAGCACCACGATCGACTCACGCGCGACGTCGATCGTCGTCCCGGCGCGAACCCGCCGACCGCGGGCCGGGAATGGCGGCTCGGCGGCCGTATCGATGGACAGCTGCCAGGCGGCGGCGCGGGTGCCGTTCGGAACCGTGAATCCGCGCTTCTCGTCCGATGGATTGATCGCCAGGAAGAACGAGTCGTCGCTGATCGGCAGCCCGTCGACATCGACCAGGCCCTCGCCCGAGATGAACACGCCGATCCCGTGGTCGAGGGGGTCGTGCCACTGGTCGTCGCCCATTCGGCGGCCGTCGGGCGCGAACCACTCGATCTCGTGGGCCTCGTCACCGTGGATCGGTCGGTTCTGGAACCAGCGCCGACGACGGAAGGCCGGGTGGTGGCGACG
>JANMNF010000316.1:0-6814 GCA_031373765.1 Chloroflexota bacterium | reverse complement strand
TCTGCCAGGGCAATCGGAACGGAAGCGGCGGACGTGTTGCCGTACTTGTCGAGGTTCACGAACATCCGGTCCATCGGCAGGTCGAGGCCCTTGGCGACGGCTTCGATGATCCGGATGTTGGCCTGGTGCGGGATGAACAGGGAGATGTCGTCGGGCTCCAGGCCCGCCCGGCGAACGGATTCGAGGGCCGTGGTGGCCAGCGTCCGGGTCGCGAACCGATAGGTTTCCCGACCCTCCATCCGGATGTAGTGCTCGCCCCGGCGGATCGTCTCGGATGAAGGCGGTGCCTTGGCGCCTCCCGCCGGCAACCAGATCATGTAGGCGCCCTGCGGCTCGGTTGTCATCTCGATGCCGAGGCTGCCGCCGGGCTCGTTGGACGCCGAGACGACCACCGCCCCGGCCCCATCACCGAACAGGATGCAGGTCCCTCGATCTGTGTAGTCGAGGAAGCGGGTGAGGAGTTCCGCGCCAATCACCAGGACGTGTTTCGCGAGGCCCGAGGTCACGTAGGCCTGGGCTGTCGCAAACGCGTAGACGAACCCGGAGCAGGCGGCCGCGATGTCCATGGCGGCGGCCTTCTGATTGCCGATCGCCTCCTTCACGAGCGCGGCCGTCGAGGGCATCCAGTAGTCCGGAGTGAGCGTCGCAAGCAGGATGAGGTCGATGTCCTCGGGATCGATGCCGGCGGTCCGGATCGCCCGAAGGCCGGCCACGGCAGCCATCGACGCCGTGGTCTCGTGCGCCGCGGCGACCCGCCGCTCGCGGATGCCGGTCCGGGTGACGATCCACTCGTCGTTCGTGTCGACCATCTTCTCGAGGTCGGCGTTGGTCAGGATGTGCTCGGGCACGTAGCGGCCCCAGCCCGTGACGTGAGCGTGGAGCGCGGGTCCGGTCTCGGGGTTCACAGTGGATCCACCTCGATCAATGGCTGCTTGGCCTTGACCAGCTTTCCGTCTTCGGCGTGGACCTTGACGACACGACCGGACAGATCGCTCTTGATTTCGTTGAACAACTTCATGGCCTCGATCAGGCCGATGACCTGGCCGGCCGCGACTTCGCCACCCGGAGTCACGTAGGCGGCGGTCCCCGGCGATGGCGATCCGTACCAGATGCCGGTCAGCGGCGCCTTGACGGACGGGCGAGTAACTACGGAACTGGTCGCTGGAGCATCGGAACCCGGGCCGACCGAGGCCGCGACGGCGGCTGCCGGCGGAGCGACCAGAGGCGGCGCGACAGCGGCGTGCTTCCGGAGCACGACGGCCGTTTCGCCGACCTGAATCTCGAGCTCGGTCAACTCGCTCCGGTCCAGCATGCCCGCGAGCCGATCGATGAGGGCCAGGAGGGTCGTGTTGCCGGCGTCAACCGCGGCTGCACTCAGCGCAGTACCCGAGCCAGAACCCGCCGCCGCCTCGCCACCGTCGACGGGCGCGGCTGGGTCGGAAACACTCGACCCATCCGGGCCTGGTCCATCAGGTTGATTCCTGCGGCTCGGGCTCATGCGTCCCACCGCCGGAAGATGAGGGCTGCGTTCTGGCCGCCGAAACCGAACGAATTGTTGAGGCCGATCCGGAGATCGCGCTTGACGGACGGGACCGGGGTCAGGTCAAGGCCCTCCGCGGCATCGTCGGGATCGGTCAGGTTGATCGTCGGCGGGACCAATCCCGTGCGTAGCGCCTGGATCACGGAGATCGATTCGAGGGCGCCCGCGGCTCCCAGGGTATGGCCGAGCATGGATTTGTTCGCGGTCACGGCAACCTTCGAGGCATGCGCTCCGAAGATCGTGTGGATCGCCTGGAGCTCGGCACGATCGCCTTCGGCCGTCGATGTGGCGTGAGCGTTCAGGTGATCGACCTCGGACGCATCGAGCCCGGCTTTGGCGAGCGCGCGTCGGGCTGCCCGGACCGCGCCGATCCCGCCAGGTGCGGGGAGCGTGATGTGGGATGCGTCGGCCGTGGCCCCGTAGCCCACGATCTCGGCCAGGGGCTCGGCACCGCGGGCGTTGGCATGGGCCAGCGATTCGAGCACGAGCACGCCGCTCCCCTCGCCGATCACGAACCCATCCCGACCCTTGTCGAATGGACGGGACGCCCGTTCCGGATCGTCGTTCCTCGTGGACAGGGCCTTCATCGACGCAAAACCGCCGACCACGGCCTCGTGGATCACCGCCTCCGAACCTCCGGCGAGCATGACCTCCGCATCGCCACGCCGGATCGTTTCCCACGCCTCCCCGATCGCGTGGGCACCGGTGGCACAGGCCGACACGATCGCGAAGTTCGGTCCGAGCGGACCGAACGCAATGGCCACCTGACCGGCGCCGACATTGGCGATCCCCATCGGAACGAAGAACGGGCTGATTCGATCCGGCCCGCGCTCGCCCATCAAGAGGACGTTGTTGAACAGGGTCGCCACGCCGCCGAGGCCCGAGCCCAGAATCACGCCGGTTCGCTCGGCGAGTGGTCCGTCCATCCGACCCGGAAACCCGGCCTGATCGAGGGCCTCTCGCGCCGCCACGAGGCCGAACTGGATGTATCGATCCGTGCGCCGCATGTCCTTGCGATCAAGCACGCCACTGGCATCGAAGTCGCGGACCTCGCCGGCGATCCGCGACGTGAGGCGCCCGGGGTCGAACGACTCGATCGTCCTGATCCCGGATCGTCCCGCGAGGAGTCCATCCCACGTCGTCGCGACATCGTTGCCGAGTGCAGAGAGCGCGCCCATGCCCGTGACAACGACGCGCGGAGAGCCGGCGGTCACCGAACGAGCTTCCCCGTGCGAACCGTGGCGGCGCGATAGACATCACCGGGCAGACCGCGCTCGGACAGGGCGTTCGCCACGGTCATCGTGTCAAATTCGGTCCGCTTGACCTCGGCGGTCACGGTTTCCCCGTCGAGCGTGATCAGGGCCCAGGAGGCGGTCGGATCGCCGTCCAGCGTGTTGCCGACGCTGCCCGCGTTGACGATCTGCTTCCAGCCGAAGTCGCGAATGTCGGGCACGTGGGTATGCCCGCAGCAAATGATCCGCGCGTCGGTTCGAGACAGCCGTTCCAGCGTGACGCTGGCATCGAGGTCCCGATCGAACCCGGCCGTCTGGGAACCGGGCGATCCATGGGTCACGAGAAGCATCGTCTCGTCGATCCGCAGGCGTCTTTCTGCCGGGAGCCGGCGAAGCCACGCCAACCCCTCGTCGTCGAGCGTGTCGTGGGCCCATTCAACGGCGGCCAGGACGGAATCCGAGACGCCCTCCTGCATCCACGGGAACGCGGCGGCGTAATCAAAGTCGGCTACCGCGATGTCGGTGTTGCCTTGGACGATGATCGCGCCGTCGCGCTCCATGTCCCGGAGTAGCGCGAGCGTGCCGACCGGATCGTGCCCGTTCAGGGCAAGGTCCCCGGCCACCAGCACGGCATCCGGCTTCTCGCGATTGACGGCCTTGCGGACCGCCTCGAGCGCCGTGATGTTGCCGTGGACGTCGGACAGCACCGCGATCTGACTGCTCATACGGCCACTCCGGCGGCGCCGGTTCGTCGACTCATCGGAGCACGCCTTCGCCGGGGATGATGAAGGACAGTGTCGCTTCGCAGGCGACCTCGCCGTCGACGCTCGCAATGCCTCGTCCGCGCCCAAAGCGCTTGCCGAGCTTGTCCATCGTGATCTCGAGCCGGAGTGTGTCGCCCGGGACGACGACCCGCTTGAACCGACATTCGTCGATCCCGGCGAAGAGTCCGATTCGGTCACCGAACCCGGGCTGCTTCGCGACGTAGACGGCCATCGTCTGGGCGAGCGCCTCGACCTGGAAGACGCCCGGCATCACGGGAAGGCCCGGAAAGTGCCCCTGGAAGAACCATTCCGTCGCGGTCACGCCCTTGATCCCGACGATGCGCTTGGCTTCCGCGTCGTACTCGATGATTCGGTCCACGAGCAGGATCGGCCACCGGTGCGGAATGAGCGCCTCGATCTCTCGGGCTGAATGGACGGTTTCGGTCACGGGCAAGCTCCGTAGGGTGACTTGGGGTCAGGTCCGAGCGGCGGCGGCCAGGAAGGCTGCGCTGCCGACTCGATCGAGGAGGTTGGTCGTCATGCGGCCCTCGAGGAACGTTTCACTCGAGAGGAGCGCCTTGTGGATCTCGACGTTGGTGATGATGCCGTCGACGACGAGCTCGTCGAGTGCCGCCCGGCCCCGCTCGATCGCCGTGGCCCGATCGGGGCCCCAGGCCACGAGCTTGCCGAGCAGCGAGTCATAGAAGGGGGGCACCTCGTAGCCCGGGAACAGGTGTGAGTCCATGCGTATCCCAGGCCCGCCCGGAGCGTGATACCGCTCGACGATGCCCGCCCCGGGCCGGAAGTCGTGGGCCGGATCCTCGGCGTTGATTCGGAACTCGATCGCATGACCCCGTGACTGCACGTCGGCCTGGGTCATCCCCAGGGGCTCGCCGGCCGCGATCCGGATCTGCATCGCCACGAGGTCGACACCGGTCAGCATTTCGGTGACGGCGTGCTCAACCTGGATCCGACAGTTGATTTCGATGAAGTAGGCCTTGCCCTCGGCATCGACGAGGAACTCCAGGGTTCCGACGTTTTCGTAGCCCGCCGCGACAACCGCGTGGATGGCCCGCTCGCAGAGCTCGGCACGAGCGGCCGGGCTGAGGGCGGTCGTGGGACCTTCCTCGAGGATCTTCTGATGGCGGCGCTGGACGGAGCAGTCGCGCTCCCCGAACTGCACGCCGTGTCCATAGCGATCGACAGCGACCTGGACCTCGACGTGCCGGGTGTCGTCAAGCCATTTCTCGAGGTAGAGGGAATCGTCACCGAATGCCGATTTCGCCTCGGATCGGCAGACCCTGAGCGACGATTCGAGCTCTCGCGGGGTTCGAACCATGCGCATGCCCTTGCCGCCGCCTCCGGCAGAGGGCTTGATCAGAACCGGGTAGCCGATCCGCTCCGCCTCGACCAGGGCATGCTCATCGTCGCGGACCATCCCGACCGACCCGGGGATCGTCGGGAGGCCATAGCCCCCTAGGAGGCGACGCGTCCCTTCCTTGCTCGCGAAGCGATCGAGAACCTCGGGCGGCGGGCCGATGAACGTCAGGTCATGGGCGCGGACAACCTCGGCGAAGGTCTCGTCCTCGGACAGGAAGCCGTAGCCCGGGTGGATGGCATCGCAGCCCGTGACGACCGCCGCCGAGATGATCGCCGGGACGGACAGGTACGAGCGCCGTGCGTCGGATGGGCCGATACAGATGGCCTCGTCCGCAAGCTGCACGGCCAGACTGTCGCGATCGGCCTCGCTGTACGCGACGACCGCTTCGATGCCCAGCGTGCGACAGGCACGCAGGATCCGAAGTGCAATCTCACCGCGGTTGGCGATCAGGATCTTGCTGAACATGATCAGTGCGCCTCGGACCCGGCGGTTGCCTCGATGCCGACCAGTTCCTGTCCGTACTCAACGGCCATGCCGCCCTCGACCAGGATCGAGGTCACGATGCCGTCAGCGGGCGCGACCACGTCCTGCGGGATCCCGAGCATGTCGACCGCGCCGAGCCGCTGGCCAGCCTTGACGCGCGCGCCGGAGACCGCTGCCGAGCCTGGCTGGAAGATGCCGACCGCGGGCGACGTCGCGACCTGGCCCTGAGCAGGGGCCATTCCGGGACCAGCATCGCGAGCCGGCGGACCGTCGGATGCCCGACCCGGGCCAACCGGTGCAAGGGACGGCACGGTACCGTTCGAGGCTGCGGTTGCTGCGCCGACGGTGACAACGATGGCCGGCGCTCGAGTTGGCGCCGGAGCTCCGACCGCATCATGCCCGGCGTGGGCTCGCTGACCTGATCGATCAGCAGCCCTGCGTCCAAGGTCCTGACCGGCGGTCATGGGATGGCGAAGCCGGACGTGCCAGTCCCCTTCCCGTACTTCAAGTTCGCCGACGTTGAGCGTAGCCAACTTGGCGATCAGCGAAGGCAGCAGCGTATCCATGAGGCGTTCAATGCCGGCGTGAGCCGCTGCGCGCGCGGCGTCCGGGCCGGTATCGCGGTCCTGGGGCACGCTCAGGCCTCCTCATGGGCGGGCGGCTCGTCGCGGCGCGACGGTCCGGTGGTCATTGTGCCGGTCAACCAGCGAGCCGGATCCAGCAGGTCGCGAACCCGGTCGGCAAGCCCGCGATTGGGCGTCGGCGTCACGGGAGGCGCGGCCGTCTCAGTGTAGGCGCCGAAGGCACGGTAGCGCTGGTATCGAGCTTCGACGAGTTCGTCCGACGGGATCCGCTCGAGGCGGTCCAGCTCCGTCACGATCACTGCCCGGAGTCGTCGGGCTGTCTCGCCATGGTCGGCGTGTGCGCCCTCGCCGGGCTCGGAGACGACCTGGTCCACGACCCCGAGCGCGTGCTGATCGTCGGCCGACATGCGCATCGCGAGCGCAGCCGTGGCCGCTTCGTCCGAGGAACGCCACAGGATGGCGGCACAGCCCTCGGGGCTGATGACCGCATAGACCGCGTTCTCGAGCGCAATGACGACGTCGCCGACGGCAATCGCAATCGCGCCACCGGACCCACCTTCGCCCGTGATGATCGAGACGATCGGCGTCCTGAGCCGGGTCATCAACCCGATGGACCGGGCAATCGCCTCGGCAATGCCCCGTTCTTCCGATTCGGGTCCCGGGTGCGCACCGGGCACATCGACGAAGGTGACGACGGGTAGCCCGAACCGTTCCGCGAGATCCATCGCCCGCATCGCCTTGCGATAGCCCTCCGGATGCGGCATCCCGAAGTTGCGCCGCACGTTCTCCTCGGTATCGGCGCCCTTCTGCTGGCCGATGAACACGATCCG